>JAFEBB010000050.1 GCA_018266075.1 Deltaproteobacteria bacterium
ACGCACCCGGCGAGAACGCACCCGGCGAGAACGCACCCGGCGAGAACGCACCCGGTGAGAATGCGCCCGGTGAGAACACGCCCGGCGAGAACCACCCCGGCGAAAACACGCCCGGCGAGAACCACCCCGGTGAGAACACGCCGGGTGAGAACCACCCGGGCGAGAACCACCCGGGCGAGAACCACCCGGGCGAGAACGGCGTGGATCTCGACGACATCCTGGTGAGCGTGAACCTCTCGCCCACGATCCTCGCCAACGGGACCATCCTGTTCGACGTCAGCCTCGACGGCACCGCGCTCACCGGCCGGCGCGGGAACAAGACCTACTCGGGCGCCGACTTCGTGGGCGCGAAGATGGTGGGCACCACCGGCGTCGGTCAACTCGTGGAGGTCAACGTGGGCACGCACGGCTTCGGCGCGCCGCCCAACGCCGACCTCGACACCTACTTCGTGACCTGGAACAAGCACGGCCACCACCACAGCCCAGAACAGATGTGCCTGGACGAGTCGGGCAACCCGCTGCCCGCGATGCCCGTCTATGGCTACTGGGACTACACCCAGGGCACCCGCACCGGCGGCGACAAGACCGAGAGCACCACCAAGATCACCTTCGCCTGCCCGGACGGCGCCATCGGCAAGTGCATCAACTGGGGTTACCGGCCCTGGACCAGCTACAACGGTGTGAACCTCTCGCCCTACCACCAGGCGTGCACGCGCATGACCCGCGCGGACTACTGCGGCGATGGCACGCCACACACCGTGGTGGGCGCGTGGATCAACCTCTACGACAACCTCGGCCTCAACATCGACGACGCCCACTGGGTGATGGAGGCGCAGTGGAGCCCGCATGGCGCCACCTGCCTGTCGCCGGGCGGGATCACCGACGGCGGCTCGGCCGTGGCCTGCTACAACCAGCTCGCCAGCCCCAGCTGCGGCGCCGACGATCCCAACGCCATGCTGACCACCGAGACGCCCACCGGCGCCCGGATGACCTTCCCCAGCATGCCGCCGCTGTAGTCCGCATCGACGGCAACACCCGGCTTTCCTGGCGCCCTCGGGATGCACGTCCGCGCGCGGCGTGCTAACCCTCCGGCAGCACGTCCGGAGGCCGCATGGCCAGCGACATCTCGCGCGAGTACCAGCGTTGGCTGGAGAAGACCTACGAGCCCGCCAGGGCCAAGAGCCCCGAGCGAAGGAAGAGCTTCTCCACGAGCTCCGGCATCACCGAGCCGCCGCTCTTCGGCCCCCAGAACGCCCCCGACGGTACGGGATATATCGAAAGCCTGGGCTTCCCCGGCGAGTACCCCTTCACGCGCGGCGTGCAGCCCACCATGTACCGCGGCCGCCACTGGACCATGCGCCAGTACGCCGGCTTCGGCACGGCCGCCGACGCGAACAAGCGCTACCGCTACCTGCTCCAGAGCGGCCAGACGGGCCTTTCGGTGGCCTTCGACCTGCCCACGCAGATGGGCCGCGACGCCGACCACCCGCGCGCCGCCGGTGAGGTGGGCCGCGTGGGCGTGGCCATCGGCTCGCTCGAGGACATGGGGGTGCTCCTCGACGGCATCCCGCTGGATCAGGTCTCCACGTCGATGACCATCAACGCCACCGCGCCCATCCTGCTCTGCTTGTACGCCGCGCACGGTGAGAAGACGGGCGTGCCGCTCGCCAAGCTCTCCGGCACGGTTCAGAACGACATCCTCAAGGAGTACATGGCGCGCGGCACCTACGTGTACCCGCCCGCGCCAAGCTTGCGGCTCATCACCGATCTCTTCGCCTTCACCGCGAAGAACATGCCCAAGTGGAACCCCATCAGCATCAGCGGGTACCACATCCGCGAGGCAGGCTCGACGGCCGCCCAGGAGATCGCCTTCACCCTGGCCGACGGCATCACCTACGTGCAGGCCGCCCTCGACGCCGGCCTCGACGTGGACGCCTTCGCCGGACAGCTCAGCTTCTTCTTCAACGTGCACAACCACTTCGTGGAGGAGATCGCCAAGTTCCGTGCGGCGCGGCGGCTCTGGGCGCGCATCATGAAGGAGCGCTTCAAGGCCAAGAACCCGCGCAGCTGGATGCTCCGCTTCCACGCCCAGACCGCGGGCAGCACCCTCACCGCCCAGCAGCCCGACAACAACGTGGTGCGCGTGGCCCTGCAGGCGCTGGCCGCGGTGCTCGGCGGCTGCCAGTCGCTGCACACCAACTCGAAAGACGAAGCGCTCGCCCTGCCGAGCGAGCAGAGCGCGCGGCTGGCACTGCGCACGCAGCAGATCATCGCCGCCGAGACCGGCGTGGCCGACCTCATCGACCCGTTCGGCGGCGCCTACGCGCTGGAGCAGCTGACCGACGAGCTGGAGGCCAAGGCGCAGGGGTACATCGCCCGCATCGACGACCTCGGCGGCATGGTGCGCGCCATCGAGCAAGGCTACCCGCAGCAGGAGATCCAGGACGCCGCGTACCAGGCCCAGCGCGAGCTCGAGGAGAAGCGCAGCGTGGTGGTGGGCGTGAACGAGTTCGTGGTGCAGGAGCCTCCGCCCGCCGACCTGCTCCGCATCGACGCCGAGGTGGAGAAGCGCCAGGCCGCGCGCATGCAGGAGCTCCGCGCCCGCCGCGCCGCCGACCCGGTGCGCCGCAGCCTCGACGCCCTGCGCACCTCGGCTAAGGGCAAGGACAACCTCATCCCGCTCATCTTCGAGGCGGTGAAGAGCCTGGCCACGCTGGGCGAGATCAGCGACGCGCTGCGCGACGTGTTCGGCGAGCACCGCGAGAACGTGGTGCTCTGAGCCGCGAACCCGGCGATCTAGATATATCGACTACTTCCCGGTGCTCGCGGGCGCCGCAGCGGCCTTGGGATCCACGCCGAGCTTCTTGAGGCCCAGGGCGGCGTCGGGGTTCTGCGGGTCGGCGTCGAGGGCCGAGGCGAACGCCTTCACCGCGTCGTCCTTCTTGTTCTGGGCCTGGTAGATGCCGCCCAGAGCCGCCCAGGCGTCGGAGAGCTTGGGGTCGGACTGCACCGCGGCCTGCAGCGAGGCGATGGCCTTGGCGGTGTCGTTGGAGTGGTACTGGGCCAGGCCGAGGTACATGTTCGCCTGGGCGTGCTTGGGCTTGGCCGTGAGCACCTTCTTCAGCTCGGTGATGGCCTTCTTGTCGTCGCCCTGGCGGAAGTAGACCGAGCCCAGCTCCACGCGCGCGTCATAGAGCTTGGGGTCCGTGGCCAGCGCCTGGGTGAGCGCCTGAACCGCGCCGGGCAGATCGCTTTGGCGCGAGCGCAGCACGCCGAGGCGCGCCAGCGAGCCCGCATTGGCCGGCGCCACCAGCGTGGCCGACTTGAGCGTCTTCTCCGCCTCGGGGAGGTTGCCCATGGCCAGGTACAGGTCGGCCAGGTGCAGGAGCGGCGTGGGATCCTTGGGCATGCCCGCAGCGGCCTTCTGGAACTCGGGGAGCGCCTGCGCCGCCACGTGCCGCGCTGCGAGCGCGTCGCCGAGCGCGAGGTGCGCCTCGGGCACGTCTTCGATCTGCAGGCGCGAGCGGTACGCGTTCACCGCGCCTTCGTAGTCGCCGAGCTCCATGAGCGCATCACCCACGGCCGCGCGGACGTCCGGGTCCTTGGGGCCCATCTTGGCAGCGCCCGACAGCGCCGCCGCCGCTTCCTTCTGCTTGCCCTGCTTGAGGAGCACCTTGGCGTACTTCACCTCCACGTCCGCGTCGTCGTGGCGATCGAGCGACTGGCGGTAGAGCTCCGCGGCCTTCTCCAGCTGCCCGCGCTTGGCGGCGATGTCGGCGAGCGCGGCGCGACTCTGCGTGGAGTCCGGACGCAGGCGCAGGCTCTTCTCCAGATACTTGGTGGCCTGGGCGTCGTCGCCGAGGCGAAAGTACGCGAGCCCGAGGTTGAACTGCGCCTCGGCGAGATCCGGCTTCAGCTTGGCGGCGCGCTGGTACTCGATCATGGCGGCCTTGGGATCGCCCTGGGTGTCGAGCGCCATGCCCAGGTTGTTGTGGGCCTCGGCGTGGTTCGGGTCGATGGCGATGGCGCTCTTGAACGCGGCCATGGCGCCAGGCACGTCCTCCTTGCGGAAGAGCAGCACGCCCAGGTTGTACGCGGCCTCGGCGGAAGGCGGACTGGCCTGCGCTGCACGGCGCAACTCGTCGATGCCCGCATCGAGCTGGCCGGCCTCGGCGAGCGCCTTGCCCAGGTTCACGCGCGCCTGGGTGTCGTCGGGCTGCACCGCGAGCGCGGCGCGGTAGGCGGCGATGGCCTCGTCCAGCCGGCCGGCCTTCTCCAGCGCCTCGCCCAGGTCGAACTGCACGCGCGCGTCGTTGGGCGTGGCCTTGAGCGCGGCCCGGAAGGCCTCGATGGCGCCGCTGGTCTCGCCCAGGCGACGGAGCACGATGCCCAACTCCACCTGCGCGGGCGCGTTGTTAGCATCCAGCGCCACCAGCTGCTGCATGGTGCGCTTGGCGTCCTCGAGGGCCTCGTCGGAGTACTGGGCCTTGGCGAGCGCCAGGAGCAGCGTGGGATCGTTCGGCGAATCCTGGAGCGCGGCCTTCAGCTCCTCCACCGCGGAGTGCGCATTGCCGTGCGCCACGGCGTCCATGGCGTTCTTGACGTGATCGTCATCGCTGGAGTCATCGCCAGAGTCGTCACTGCCCGCGGCGTCCGCGGGCTTCACGGCCGCGGCGGCGGGCTTGTCGGCGGGCTTGGCGGTCGCGGCCGGAGCCTGGACCAGCGCAAGACCCAGCAAGGCATGCAGCATGCTGCGCCGTCCTTTCTTCTCCGCCGACCTGGAACCGGTCTTCCAGGCCCGCGCTGCCGAAATCAGAAAAAGAGAATCCCGCTCCCCGGTTACTCCACGAAAGCGCTGCCCTGGGCACCGCCGGTGGCTTTGGCGAGCTCGCTGCGCGAGTCGTCCCAGACCTTCTTCTGCTCGTCGGCGGCGCTCTTCACCTCGTCGGCCTTGGCCTGGAGGTCCTTCACGCGGTCGTCGAGGCGCGTCACCTGGTCCTCGAAGACCTCCACCTTGAGCTTCTCGGAGCCGTCGAGGTTCACGCGCTTCACCTCTTTGGCCTTGGCCAGCTCGTAGCGCCCGCGGGACGCATCCAGCTCGCCTTCCTTCTCCTTCACGATGGCGCGGAGCACCTTGATCCACTGCTTGAGGTAGTCCTTGCGCGCCTTGGCCTCGGTGATGGCCAGCTCGGCGATGGACTCGCCGTTGGCGTCACCTTCCTTCTTGGCCTTCTTCTTCTGGTCCTTGGCGGCATCGACGAGCTCGTCGGCCTGGTCGATCTGCTCCTGCGCGTCTTCCACGTCGTTGTGCGCCTCGTCGACGCCGTCGATGGCGGCGAAGAGCCCGTTCTCGGCGTCGAGGAGCTCGATGCGGCTCTCCATGGGCAGCGCGCGGACGAGGTCGGGCTTCACGTGCTCCTTCACGGCGCCGGAGCAGCCGCAAAGGGCAAAGACGATGGAGGCGAGGACGATGCGTTTCATTGGGTGGACCCCGGGTCCGCGTTCTGGACGACGGCCGAGAAGGTGCCGTCGACGGTGCGCCCCTCGCCGATCTGCCCGCCCTCGGCGAAGAGCACGTGGAAGTGGCCGGACGCGTTGGCGTCGTAGTTCACATCGGAGTCGAGCACGAGATCGCCGCGCGCCACCGGCGGGAGATCGCGGCGCGGGTCCTGGCCCACGGCGCGCGTGCAGGCCACGCGGGGCGTGCCGTCGTTGAGCGCAGACGTGAGGTCGATGTCCAGGCCCTTGTTCAGCGTCAGCCCGTCGATGTTGATGGCGATCTTGAAGGCGACGTCGGTGCCGCCGCTGGCGCCGCCGTCCACCGTGCCCAGCGGGTGGTTGTCGTACTCCACCACCAGCACGTCTGGGCTGGCGCGGACGACCACCGAGTCGAAGGTGAGCGGCGAGATCTCGTCCAGCGAGCCGGTGAGCGAGTTGCCCCCGCCGCCGCAGCTCGGCAGCAGGGTCGAGCCGGCGAGCGCGGCCATGGCCAGGCCGGCCATTCTGGACCGCGCCGCGCCCACCTACTTGCACCTCTGCCAGTCGGCGTCGAGGAGCGGCGTCGCGTCGGGCGTCGCGTGGATCTTGCCGAGCTCGGCCTTGGCGCCTTCCACGTCGCCGAAGCGGCAACGCAGCGCGGCCATGTCGGCGTGGGCGAGGTCGCTGTTCGGGTCGAGGTCGATGGCCTTGGCAAACGCATCGTGCGCGTCGGTGGCCTGGCCGAGCTTGATGAGCGCCATGCCGATGCCGACGAGCGGAACGGCGCGGGTGCCGTCGACCTCGGAGTCGCGTGCGAACGTGAGCCGCGCGCGGCGGCCGTCGCCGGCGGCCAGGTAGGTGGCGCCCAGGTCGTCGAGCGCCTGGGTGTCGTTGGGGTTCTTGGCGATGGCCTCGCGGAGCGCGGCCACCTTGCCCGGGTCGGCGGTGCCGCTGGCCACGGGCGCCTCGCCGCTGCCGCTCTTCTCGGCCACCACCGACTTGTTGGCGCAGCCTGTGGCGAAGTCGTTGTAGACCTCGAGGTCGCGGGCCTTGCGCACGCAGGCGCCGAACATCTCGTCGGCCTTGCCTTGCAGCTGCTGGGCTTGCTGCTCGAGGAGCTGCTTGACCTGCGCCGGATCCGCGCCCGCGGGCACCGGGGTCTTCATGATGTCCTGGGCCAGGGTCTGGTAGGCCATGCCCAGTCGGTAGAGGCCGCCGACCGCGAAGGTGCCGGTGCCCATGCGCGCCGCGGCGGTGTACGCCTGCTCCAGGCCACCCACGGAGCCTGCCTTGCGCTCCAGGTCGGAAGCGGGGATGGCGCTGAAGTCCTTGTAGAGCGCCTCGCCGAGGATGAAGAAGACCTCGGCGGCGGCGTCGGCCTCTGCGCCCGAGCCGCGCGACGCGTTCTTCAAGATGGGCTTGGTGAGCGCGGTGAGCCGGTTCTCCACTTCGCTCGTCTTGCCGGCGTCGAGGAGCACGTGGCCCACGATGGCCGCGGCCTTGGCGTTGCCCGGGTCGGAGCGGAGGGTGTCCTCGGCGGCGGCGGCCGCGCCCGCGGTGTCGCCCGACTTGTACTTGACTTCGGCGATGTGCTGCACGATCTCGGCGTGGTGCTTGTAGGTCGGGTCGGCCGCGAGCTTGCCCAGGTCTTCCAGCGCCTTGGGGAAGTCGCCCAGCTGCTCGCGGGTCTCGGCGGCGACCTTGAGGGCCTCCACCGCCGTGCCGTCCTTGGGGAAGCGCTTGTAGTAGTCCTCGTAGCGCGCGGCGGCCTGCTCGGCGTCGGCGCTCTTCAAGGCGCTCTCGCCGAGGGCGGTGAGGATCTCCGCGGCGCTCTTGGTCTGCGGGTACTCGGCCAAGAGCCGCTCGCCGATGAGCTTGGTGTTCGCCGGGTCGCGCTTCTCGCGGTAGGCCATGAACGCCTGGTGCAGCGCCTCTTCGCCGTCGGGCGTGCCCTTGTGCTGGTCGGCCTGCTCGATCCAGCTCTTGATGGCGTCGTCGGAGCCGATGGCGATGTTGCCCAGCTTCTCCTTCTTGGCCTTGTCGAGCGTGCCGCGGATCTGGCTCTTCACGCTCTCGCTGAGCGTGGCCTGGGCCAGGAAGGTCTGGCCCTGCTTCTCCATGTCGTCGTAGTCGGGGTTGCCGTCGTCGCCGATGATCTGGTGGTACGAGTCGAGCGCCAGGGACACGGCCACGCCCGCGTTCTTGTCATCCGGGTGCGCCGCGGCGAACGCGGCGAAGACCTCGGCGGCCTTCTTGAACTCGCCCTGGTCGTAGTACGCGCGGGCGACGTTGAACTCCACGTCTACCGCGCGCGGGTTCTTGGCGAACGCGGACACGTACTTGGCGCCGTCCTGCTGGATGCCCACGCGCGCCTCGTTCTGCTCGAAGTGGCTGAGCGGCGCCGTCTGGTGCAGCGCCTGACCGAACGCGCCCACCGCGGTGTAGAGCAGGTCCTCGCGCTCGGGCTTGGGGCCCTCGGCGGGCTTGTCGCCCTCCGCAGGGTGACCTTCGGCCTTCAGCGCCAGCTTCTCGTACGCCTCGCCGGCTTCGACGTACCGGCCGGCCGCGAGCAGCGACACGGCGTAGTTCTTCTCCATCGTTGGGCGCCACTTCTCCACCTTGAACAGCGAGAGGTACGCGGCGTAGGCGTCGGCAGCCTCGCTCTGGAGCTTCTTGTCGTCCTTCTGCTGCGCGGCCACCTGGATCTGCGTGGCCAGGTCGCGGCAGTAGACCTCGAAGTCCTCGCCGGCGCGCTTGCGCTGCTCGGGCGTGGAGCGCGGATCGGAGTAGAGCCGCTCGGCCACGCGCACCAGGGCCTTCACGTCGCCCGCAGTGGGGACGACCTTGTTGTGCATGGCGCGGAGGCTCTCGTAGAGCTTGTCGGCGCGCTCGTCGTCGCGGTCGGGATCGCGCGAGGAGAGCAGCAGCCGGCGGAAGATGGGGATCGCGTTCTCCCACTCCTGCTTGATGTAGTAGCGGTTGGCGAGCTTATCGAGCACGTAGGTGTACGTCTGGCTCGAGTCCGAGAGGCTCTGGAAGTACTGCGAGGCCCCCTTGGCCGGCTTCACCTCCGTGTACGAGTACACGAGGTCGGCGAGCGACTCGCGCTTCACGTTGAGGCGCTTCTCGGCCTCGGCACCCGGCAGGTCGGGACCGATCGCCGCGGCCTCGAAGTACTTCACGGCCTCGGCGTGGTTCGACTGGTTCACGCGCACCCAGCCCATCTTGAAGTTGGCCAGGTCGGTGGCGGGCGACTGCGGCCGCGCAAAGATCTGCTTGTAGTAGCCCTCGGCCTTGGCGAGGTCGCTCTTGTCGAAGGCGTAGTCGCCCATGATGAGCAGCGCCTCGGTGGCGAGCGGGCTCTTGGGGTGGCGGTCGACGAGCGTCTGCAGCGTCTTCATCGCGTCGTCGAAGTTGCCGAGCTCGCGCTGCTCGTGCGCGATGTAGAAGCGCACCTTGTCGGCGTCGTGGAAGTCCGGGTACTCGCGGAGGATGGCGTTGTAGATGCTGAGCGCCTTCTCCTTCATCAGCTTCACTTCAGGGACGACGATCGATCCCTGGTTCGCAGACGCCTGGTCCTCGGCGGCGAGGAAGTACTTGTACCGGCTCTTCTCCACGTAGAGCTCGGCGAGGCGGAACTGCAGATCGGGCAGGTAGGGCGTCGCGCGCGAGTGGCCGATGAGGTCTTGGGTGACCTTCATCGCGTGGTCGACCTTCTGGATGTTGCGCTTGAGGGTCTCCACCAGCTCGGCCTTCGCCTGCGTCTTGCTGCGCATGAAGGGGAGGTTTTGCGGCGTCGGAGGCGCCGCGGCGGAGACCACGATGGCCAGCAGGAGCGCGTTCATTGAACGGCCTCCTGCTCCAGGCATCGCGTGGTGATGAAGAGGTGGAAGTCGTGGAGCTCGTCGTTCCAGTACTCGTTATCGAACGGGTAGACGACCTGGTCCGGAGCGACGGTGTCGGGCTTGGGCGCGTCGGTGACCACGCGGCCGCGCTTGAGGCGCGCGTACATGGCCAGGCCCACTTCGTAGTCTTCCAGGCGGAGCTGCTCCTCTTCGGAGAGCAGCCGGTCCGCGGTCTGCTTGAGCGCGTTGTCGCGAGCGACCTCCTCGTGGCGCGCGGCCTGGGCTTCGGCCAGGCCGTAGATGCGCTGCAGCTCGGTGGCCAGGCCGGAGTCGGCCCAGGGCGAGGCGTAGCGATCGATGCGCTCCTGCTCGTTCTTGAGCTGCTCGTGGAGCTTGTGGGCATCGCCGTAGGCGTCGTCGACCTGGATCGCTGCGGCCATCATCTTCGGATCGCTCGAGAGCGGGTCGCGGTTCTTGATGGTCCGCAGCGAGGTCGCGTAGCGCCGGCTGTACTCGCGCGCGCTGCGCTTGGCGGGCAGGTAGTGGCAGAGGTCCTTGTAGATGAGCGAGCGCAGCACGAACTTGTCGGGCAGGAACAGGTCCTTGAAGCTCGGCGCCTCGAGCGCGTAGAGCAGACCCATCGCGTCGCCGTAGTGCTTCAGGCGGTACAGGTTCCACGCGCGCTCGAGGTAGATCGCGCCGCGGCCGGGGTCGAGCTCGGGCAGCTTCACCTTGCCCCAGAGATCGAAGCTCTGCTGGTAGTCCTTGGCCTCGTACGCGAGGCGCGCGAGGGCCATGGTGGCCTGGTTGCGCAGCGCGCGCGGGGCGTGCTCGTCCTTGGCGATGGCCTCGAACTGCGCCTTGGCCTTGGCGTCGTCGCGGTCGTGCACCATGGTGTACACGGCCTTCATGTACGAGACGCGCGCGGCGTACGGCGAGTCGGCGTCGACCTTGGCGAAGCGCTTGTCGCCCCACTTGGTCATGCCCAGCCGGTAGTCGACCAGGCCCTGGTAGTAGGAGACGAACGAGCGCGGCCCATTCGGCAGCGGGCCGAAGTCGGTGCCGTGGAGCAGCTCGTCCTCCACCAGATCGTGCGGGTAGGGGTTGTTGTTGATGAGGTCCTCGATGTGCCCGAGCGCGTCGGGCAGCACCTCGGGACGCGCGCGCTCCTCGGCCACGAAGACCTCGTACTGCAGCGCGGCCTGCTTGAAGCCGAGCGCGTCGAGATCCATCGAGAGGAAGTGCTCGGCCCACTCGTAGCGGTCGGCGGTCTTCGCCGAGCCCTTGATGAACGCGTAGAACTCCGCGGCCGCCTGCACGTACTGGCCCTTGAAGTGCTTGGCGAGCGCGCCGTCGAAGTTCTCGTCCTTGGCGGGCGGAGGCGGCTTGGCGGCTGCCTGCGCCTGGTCGCCGCCGGCAGCGGGCTTGCCGGCCTCGTCGGGCTTCTGGCCGGGCGGGAGATCCGCGGGCGCGCCGCCGTCGGTGGCGGATGCGGTGGCGGTCGGCGCGGGCGCAGGCTTGGCAGCAGGGGCCGGCGCGGCCGACTTGTCCGGCGCGGGTGCGCTCAGGTCGGGCGCGATGGCGGGCGGCGCCGAGCTCTTGCCGCCGGCCAACGCTGGCGCGGCGAGCGCGAGCACCAGCCCGCCGAGGAGCGCTCCAGGCACACGCCGGGCGCAGTTCTCGCGAAGGGTCATGGTGGAGGAGGAGGTTGGGCGCACGGGTGCGGGACGGGTTGGCGAAATCACTCGCTGCCGAAGTCGAAGGAGAGGCCGCCCGAGAAGGCGAGCACCTGTTTCACACCCTTGATGAAGACCGCGTTGTCGCGGCCGTCGATGCGCACCGAGACGTGCGGCGAGAGGTAGAAGCGCAGCCCCAATCCGCCGTTCACCGACGGGTGGATGCCGGAGGACATCTCGAAGAAGCCGCCGCCGCCGAGGAAGAAGATCTCCCCGTGCACCACGGAGCGGTTGATGAAGCTCGCCTTCATGTAGAGCGGCTTCCAGACGATGTCGCTGTTCAAGTAGTACTTGGCGATCTCGAACGCCGTGGGCTGCACGCCGAAGTCGGTCTGGAGCTGCTGCTTCAGGCCGGTGTCGAGCTCGTACGCGTACCCGCCGTGGATGACCTCCCACGCGAGCCGGTCGCTGAAGTGCCAGGTGTAACCGGCCTCCAGACCCACCGTCTTGTAGAAGGCGTCGAGCGGCAAGCTGGCGAAGGCGATTTGAAGCTCGTGCGCCTCGCGGAACTTGCGGTGCTGGACGGCGGCGAGCTGGCCGGAGTCCTCGGCGTCCTCGAGATCGTCAGCCCAGGCCACAGCAGGCGCCAGGCAGGCCATGATGAGCAACGTTCCAAGAAGATAGCGACCAGACCTCACCGTCACGGCTCCTTGCGCCGCGTCCCGGGGGCGCCCTTCAAGGCGCGCCGCGACTCAAGCTTCGAGCCGACTCCCTAGAAGCCGACGCTGTTGAAGACGAAGGGGTAGCTGACCACCACCGTGCCGCCAGTCGGCCGGGGGAAGCGCCACGTCTTCAGGTTGTCGAGGATGCACTCGCCGACATCGGGGTTCTTCATCGAAGAGGACTTTGTCTTGAAGCTCTGAACGGCACCGCTCATGTCGATCGTCCACTCGATCATGAGCTTGCCACCCAGTCCGGGGTCATGCAACAGCGCCTTCTCGTAGCACGCACGAATCTGCTGCATGTGCGAGTTGATGACCTTGGCAATTTCTTCTCGAGAGATCGAGCCGTGCACCTGCGCCGCCCGCGCGGGCGCCTGGACCACCACGCCGCCGGGCGCGCCCTTGAGCGCGTGACCGATGCCGATGGCGCCGATGCCGTTGAGCTGCTCGCGGCCGCCGGTGACCGGACCGCCGCCGAAGCCGCCGCCGATGCCCGGGCCCGCGCCGGCCAGCGCCACCGGGCCGATGCCCTTGAGGCCCACCATCTTCAAGCCGTTGGGCCGACCGCCGCCGCCGATCTTCGAGGTCACGGCCATGAGGTTCTTCATGGCCGGGCTGGAGGTGAGCTTGGTGATGGCCGCGATGGCCTGCGGCGCCTGCACCTTCACAGGCTGCTTCTGCGGGGTGGGCCGCGCCTGCTTCACTTCCTTCTTCTCATTCCGCTTCTCGGCGACCTTCTCCTTCTCCTTCGGCTTGGGCTCCTCCTTCTTCGGCGGAGCGAGCAGCGCCGGACGGATGCCCGGAAGCTTCTGGGGCACGAAGTCGGGCACGTCGAGGTTCTTCGGCATGAAGACCACGAGCGAGATGGCCGCGGCGATGCCCGCCACCAGCGGCACCAGCAGCGAGAGCTCGAGCTTCAGCTTGCTCTTGGGCAGCGCGGGCTGCGGCGCGATGGAGGCGAACTCCACCACCATGCGCCCGCGCACGAGCCGCACCTGGCCGCCCGAGGGGAGCTGCACGATGCCCACGCCCGACTTGTCGAGCGAGGGCTGGGTGCTCTTCCACTTGCCGTCGCGCAGCTCCTCGGCCTTCACCCCGGCGGGCACGTGCACCGCCCAGCCGTTCGAGTGAACGCGGGCGAGCACCATCGCCTTGCCCAGGCCGAACTGGTACAGCGGCAGCGGCGCCGACTCCTTCTCGGCGGCTTCGATCTCGGTGCCGAACGCGAACGTCCGGCACGCGGTCATCTGGTCGCCCCACAGCACGCGCGCGCGCACCGAGGGCTGGTTTCCAGGCGGCTCGGTGCTCACCGCGCCCGGCGGAGGCAGCACCTCGGGCCGCTCGGCGCGAGCGACCGTCGCGTCCATGGTGCCCTTGGCCGCGGCCTTGGGCTGCGTGTCGGGAACGACACCCGGCGAGCGCTTGGCCTCGGCGACCGGCGCGACCTTGGACTCCGCGGGCGGAGGCGGCGGCGCCTTGGCGGGCGCCCCCGGCGGCGGCACCAGGCCAATCACCGGACGCGGCGGCGCGGTGGGCAGCGGCTGCGGCTTGATCTCCGGCGCCACCTGCGAGCGCCGCGCGGAAGGCTGGGTGGCGTTGAGCACGCCGCCTGCGCCCACGGCGATGCCGGGGGGCTGACCAGGCGAGGTGACGTCGGGATCCGGATCGGCCAGGCGCGGGCCGCCGCCGGTGGGCGCGCGGGCCGTGGTGGGTGCCGAGGGCGGAGGGGAGCGCACCGGCTCGAGGGCCGCGCGGAGCTGGGCCTGGTCGGGCCGCGCCGCGAGCGGCTGGGTGTGCTCGAGGTTGGGCTTCTCTTCGGCCTCGTCGTCCTTGCGGCCGATGATCTTGAACTTGAGCGTAACCTTGCCGAGCGCCACGTCGTCCAGGCTCTTGACCTCGCGGGCCTGGATCTTCTCGCCGTTGATGACGACGCCGTTGTCGCTGCCGAGATCCTGTACGCCCACCCGCGTGCCGTTGAACACCAGGCGCGCGTGCACGCGGGAGAGCGTGGGCTCGTCGATGTGGAGCTCGCACGACGGATCACGGCCGATGCGGTAGTCGCCGGGGACGAGCATCTCCGTCCCGACCAGGCCGCCGTTCCGCAGGATGACCACCTGAAGCACTGAACCGCTGCTCACGTCACCGCCTCCAGGTCCCCGTGCATTGCCGTGCTGCGGTGAATCCCCTCAACGCCTCGTGCAGCAGCTACTCGAACAGCCCCTTCGCGATCTCTGCACGGAAGGTGCTCGGCTGCTTCACCATGCTCTCGACCTGGAGATCCTTTCGGTCGTAGAGGTACACGGCGCCGCTCTTGTTCGACTGGCCTTCGATCACGCGGTCATCGAAGTCGATGCGCTGCGGGCCGTGCGGCGCGCCGCCACCGCCCGCCGCGGGCGCTGAGCTGGCCGCAGGCCGATCATCTTCGGAGAGCGCGCCGGCCACAGGCTTGGCGCTCGAGCTGCCGCCCTTGCTCGCGCCCTTGCTGGACGACGCGCTGCTCGACGAGCCACCGTGCTTCGCCTTCTCGGCGGTCTTGCCCTTCGATTTTCCGGCGAACGCCGAGCCCGGAATCACGAGAGCCAAGGACACCACCAACGCGCTAAGCCTCATCACCACCTCGAGCCCGGCGCTCGCGCGCCTGGCAATCTCAAAATCACAGCGAATTTCATGCCGCCCTGTCAAACGCCACGACGCTCGGCAGGTTCTTTTTTTCGGGCTCGCCATGTGGGGCCGAGACCACAAGGTGTGGGGTGCAGTCCCCCGCGTGACTCCCCATCCCACATCGGCGCCAAGCGATCAGCGCGGAAGATCCCATCGTTGGAGTTGGTCATCCGTAGGGAGGCTTTGGTTCCGGAGGTGCCGTGGCGCGCATCGAGATCAGGCAGACGGACGACGAGGGGGCGGAGCTGCTGGTCGAGGGCGAGGTAGACGCCGAGCTCGCCGCCGAGCTCCGCGATCGGATTCGCGACCTGGAGGCCGAGCGCGTGGTGCTCGACTTCACCCACGCGAGCGCGCTCCGAGACGTGGTCTGTGCGTCGCTGGTGGAGCTGCTCGAGGAGTCGGAGGGGCCGGTATTCCTGCGCGGGCTTCGCGCCCACCAGCTGCGCGTCCTGCACTACCTGCACGTCTCGGTGAGCGATGAAGGCCTGCTCCGGCCCGAGGAGCCCGCCGCGCTGCTCCCCTGAGGGCGCCTGGCTCAACCTTCGCCGCCCTGCCCTTCCGAGAAGCCGTACTTGCGCAAGAGCGAGTAGAGGTACTTGCGATCGAGCTCGGCCTCGCGCGCCGCCTTGGCGATGTTGCCCTGCGCCTTGGCGAGCAGCCGCTTGAGGTACTCCTTCTCGAACGCGCTCAAGAGCTCGTCCTTCGCGTCCTTGAAGGGCCGGTCGTAGTTCGCGCTCAAGGCGTCGGCCCTGGCCACGCCCGGCGAACCTTGACCGGAGCGCGCATCGAGCACGGCCGCGGCGGGTGGACCACCCGGGAGCCCCGAGAGGTGCCGCGCGCGCTCGAGCGCATTGCGCAGCTCGCGCACGTTGCCCGGCCAGCCATGGGCCAGGAAGCCGTCGCGGACGCTGGGAGGCAGTGAGCTCCAACCGTCGGGACCGCCGGCGAACGCATCGGCGAGCGCGGGGATGTCCTCGCGACGCTCGCGCAGCGGCGGCAGCTTCACCGTGAACACCGAGAGGCGGAAGTAGAGGTCCTCGCGGAACTTCTTGTCCGCCACCTCCTGCCAGAGGTCCTTCTTGCTCGCGGCGATGACGCGCGCGTCGAAGCGGATGGGCGTGCTCGAGCCCACGCGCTGGAACACGCGCTCCTCGAGCGCGCGCAGGAGCTTGGGCTGCAGGTCGAGCGCGAGGTCGTCCACTTCGTCGAGGAAGAGCGTGCCGCCGTCGGCCGCTTCGATCGAACCCTGGCGCTGACCGACCGCGCCCGTGAATGCGCCGCGCTCGTGGCCGAAGAGCTCGCTCTCGATGAGGCTCGGCGACACCGCGCTGCAATCGACGACCACGAACGGCTTGCCCGCGCGCTGGCTCTGCTCGTGGATGGCGCGGGCCAACGCGCCCTTGCCCGAGCCGGTCTCGCCGATCAGGAGGAGCGTCGCGTCCGTCGGGGCGATGCGCTCGAGCAGCGCGAAGATCTCGCGCATGGCCTGGCTCTGGCCCACGAGCGCGCCGAAGCGCTCCTTCGACGAGGGCGCGATGGTGACCGTGGCCTGCTCGCTCTGCAGGCGAAGGAGCACGTCACCCACTTCGATGAGCGCACCCGGCCGCACGAAGGCCTCGCGCACCTGGGCGCCGTCGAGGAAGGTGCCGTTGGTGGAGCCCACGTCGGCGAGCACGTAGCGCTCGGCGTCGCGACGCAGCTCGCAGTGGTAGCGGCTGACCGTGGGGTGGTCGATGACGAGGTCGTTGTCCGGCGCCTTGCCGATGCGAACGATGGTGCCGAGCTCGAGGCTCTTGCCGGTGGGGCCGTTGCGCTCCACCACCAGGCGCATGCGCTGCTGCCGCAGCTCGCCCGTGCGGCGCTGCACACCGATCACCGTCCCCGAGGGGATCAGCTCGCTTTTGGTGGAGACTTCCCGGCTCATTCCTCTCTCGACTGTGCCACGGCGACCAAAAACGAGAAAGCTCTCACTCGGGTATGGCCTGCCAGTTCTGGGCCACAAAGAATGAAGGGAGCCGCGGCGGCGCGCAACGCATACAATCGCCAACGACGTGACAAGGGGGCAACGTGACTCAACCCAGCCAGGTGATCATCTTCGGTGCGAGCGGTGACCTCACCGCGCGCAAGCTCATTCCCGCGTTGGCGAGCCTGGCCTCGAAGAAGAAGCCCGAGGCCGGCTTCTCGGTGATGGGCTGCGCCCGCCGCCCCAAGACCGACGACCAGTGGCGCGCGGAGCTGCGCGAGGCCATGCCGCCCGATCTGCGGCCGGCGTTCGATCGGTTGGCGCCCAGCGTGCACTACATGAGCGTCGACGCCGAGAAGCAGGAGGATCTCGCCAAGCTCTCCGCCGCGCTCGACGCGCTCCCGGGCGGCAAGCAATCGGGCCGGCTCTTCTACCTCTCGCTCAAGCCGGAGCTCTTCGGGCCCACGGTGCAGGCGCTCTCCGAGGCCAAGCTCATCTTCCAGGATCTGCGCGAGCGCGAGGCGTATCGCCGCGTGGTGATCGAGAAGCCCTTCGGCCACGACCTGGCCAGCGCCACGGAGCTCAACCACCAGCTCCACGAGCACCTCCGCGAGGACCAGATATATCGAATTGACCACTACCTCGGGAAAGAGACCGTCCAGAACCTGCTCGGGCTGCGCTTCCACAACGCCATCTTCGAGCCGCTCTGGAACCGTCACCACGTGGAGCTGGTGCAGATCACCGTCGCCGAAGATCTGGGAATGGAGTCAGGCCGCGGCGGCTACTACGACGGCACCGGCGCCCTGCGCGACATGATGCAGAACCACATGCTTCAGGTCTTGGGCTTCGTGGCCATGGAGCCGCCCAGCTCGCTGGATCCGGCGGAGATCCGCAACAAGAAGGTCGCGGTTCTGCGCGCGGTGCACCCGCCCTCGCTCGAGGACGCGCCGCGGCAGGTGGTGCGCGCGCAGTACACGGCCGGGAGTATCAACGGCAAGAACGTGCCCGGCTACCTCGAGGAGGAAGGCATTCCCAAGGGCTCGCAGACGGAGGCGTACGTGGCCGTGCGCGCCGAGGTCGACACCTGGCGCTGGAGCGGCGTGCCCTTCTTGCTTCGCCACGGCAAGCGCATGCCCAAGAAGTTCACCGAGGTGCAGGTGCAGTTCCGCACCGCCCCGCTGCAGCTCTTCAACAAGCCCGAGGGCCTCACCGACGAAGAGTTCCGCCGGCAGCTCCGCGAGGGCACGCTCTGCCAGCTGCGGCCCAACGTGCTCACGCTCTCGATTCAGCCGCGCGAGCAGATCTCGCTCAGCTTCGGCGTGAAGACGCCCGGCAACGCGATGCTCATGACGCCGGTGGAGATGAACTTCGACTACAAGGACAAGTTCGGCGAGAACACCGCGCCCGCGTACGAGCGCCTCCTCCTCGACGCGATGCAGGGCGACCCCACCCTCTTCATCTCCAGCGACGAGATCGACGCGAGCTGGCGCTTCGCCGACCGCATCCGCGGCCACTGGCAGAACGCCAACGGCCCCGCACTGCGCACGTATCCGGCCGGCACCTGGGGCCCGGACGAGGCCGACGAGCTGTTCCACGGCTGCGAAGGTGGATGGAGCCGAGGCTAGTTCCTGGTTCCTCGTTCCTGGCGCGTTAACCGATTGGTTAAGGCGCGGTCATCGTGCCCGCGTCGGCGAGATCGATGCCCAGGTGCGGACCGTTGGCTTCGCAGTAGAGCCACGGGCCTGCCGTGAGCCGCGCGCGGTAGAGCGTGAAGTAGCTCCCCGTGGCCGGCGTGGCGATCGTCGCCTTGTACTCGTCGTTGGCGTGATCGCCCACGTTGAGGCCATCGACGTCCACGTTGTAGCTCGCGGGCGTCCAGACCCAGCTGCCGTCGCCGGGGCCGTAGCCGAACTGCAGCTCGATGCCCGCGCCCTGGCCCACCTGGTCCGTCACGCCGGGCTGGAAGACGCGGCCGTAGAAGTCGCCGCCCGCGTCGCCGAGCGCGACCTGGGTGGGGAATTGCAGATTGCACCAGCTCACCGTGTCGCCCACGACCAGCGAGCCGGCCGCGAGCGGCGCGTAGCTCGCGTGCGGTCCGTCGACCTCGCAGTCCGTCCAGGGGCCGCCGTCGATCGCCGCGCGGAACGCGAGCGCGTAGTTGCCCACCGGCGCCGCGAGCGTGGCCTGGTACTCGTCGTTGTTGATGTCGCTCGAGCCGCTGAACGAGGACACGTCGGTGTTGTAGGTCGCGTCCTGCCAGCTGAAGCCGCCGTCCTCGAAGCCCAGCCCGAGCTGCATGAAGATGCCCGCGCCCTGCCCGGCCTGGTCGGTCACGCCCGGCTGGTACACGCGGCCGTACGCCGTCACCGGCTGGCTGGGCGAGAGCTGGAGCTCGGTCGGGTACTGCAGGTTGCACCACGCCACCGTCGGCGGCGCCGCGGGCGTCACGGTGAGCGAGCCCGTCTGCGTGACATCGAGCGCGCTGTTCGGGCCATTGAGCTCGCAGTACGTCCACGGGCCGCCGTCGAGCATCGCGCGGAACGCCGTCGCGTACGTGCCCACGCCGGGATCCTGGCCGGTCCACGCGTACTCGTCGTTGGCATTGCCGTTGCCGCGGTCGCCGTCGTACGTGGCCGCGTTCCAGCTCCAGCCTCCGTCGGGCCAGCCAATGCCGGCCTCCATGGCGATTCCCGCGCCCTGCCCCGCAGAGTCGGTCACGCCCGGCTGGTAGACCTGGCCATAGAGCGTGAGCGGCGCACCCGGCGCGCCGGTCGCCGCGGTCGGGAATTGCAAATTGCACCAGGACACCACCGGCGGCGGCGGAACGGCCGACACGAGCTCGCCGAGCTGCGTGGAATCGAGCGTGTCGTGCAGGCCGTCGAGCTCGCAGTAGTGCCAGCCGCCGTCGTTCGCGCGCGCGCGGAATGCGGTCGCGTAGATGCCCGGCGCCGGGCCGACGCCGGTGAAGAGGTACTCGTCGTTGTTGATGTCGCTGGCGCCCGGCGAGCTGGGCACGTCGGTGTTGTAGGTGGCTTCACTCCAGGTGAAACCGCCGTCGTCGAAGCCGATGCCCGCTTGCATCTCGACGCCCGCGCCCTGGCCGACTTGATCGGTCACGCCCTGCTCGTACACCCGCCCGTAGAGCGTGAAGCTGCCGCCTGGCGCCACGCCCGCGTCGGCCGGGAACTGCAAATTGCAGAAGGAGATGTCGCCGACGACGGGCGGCGTCGAGGTCACGACGTCTTCCTGGGTCGAATCGAGCGTCGCGTGCGGGCCGTCCTTCTCGCAGTAGGTCCACGGGCCGCCGCCGACCGACGCGCGATAGGCCGCGAGCGTCGTCCCCACCGCGGGAAAGGCGGTGTGCAGCACGTACTCGTCGTTGGCGTGATCGCCCGCGCTGTTGCCGTCGGCGTCGGTGTTGTAGGTCGCGTCCTGCCACTGGATGCCGCCGTCGTCGCCCGCGAGCCCGGCCTGCATGCTCACGCCCGCGCCCTGGCCGATCTGGTCGGTCACGCCCTGCACGTAGACCCGTCCATAGAGATCGAGCGGCGTGCCCGCAACGCCGGTGGGATCGATCGGGAACTGGATGTTGCACCAGCCGACGCTCGGGCCTTGGCTCGGCGACGTGTACGTGAAGCCCTTGCGCAGATCGCCCGAGCGCGAGTCGGGGTTCACCACGATCACGTCGACCTGGCCCACCGCGCCCGCGGGCGTGACGCCGTCGATCTCCGTGGCGCTCTTCACCACCACGCTGGTGAGCGGGTTCAGGCCAATCTTCACCGTGGCGCCGCTGGCGAAGTTCGAGCCGGTGATGACCACCGACGTGCCGCCGTCGACGGGGCCGGTGCTGGGCGCCATCGCAGTGGGGTTGGGGCTCGCCGAGCTCCCGCTGGTGCCGGTGCTGCCGCCGGTGCCGCTGGTGCCGGTGGTCGAGCCGCTGCCCCCATCCTTGCCGTTCGAGCTGCTGCCGCTGCAGCCCGCCAACACCAGTGCCCCGACGGCGACGTAGCGCTTCCAACCCATGGTGCCTCCAGAAGTGCGCACTCTACGAAAACGGTGGCCGACGGCGCCATACACAGTCGTTGTCGCGCACGTCGCGGTCCGCTACATGAGCGCCATGGCTGCATCGCCCGTGGAGCTCGTGGATCGCGCGGAGGCCCTGCCGGAGCTGGTGAAGCGGCTCGCGGGCGCGCGCGCCATCGCCGTGGACCTCGAGAGCAATGGGCTCTTCGCCTACACCGCGCGGCTCTGCACCCTGCAGATCCTCGACGCCGACGACACCCAGGTCATCGTCGTCGATCCGCTCAAGCTGCCGGACGCGGCGCTGGCCCCGCTCGCGGCGCTGCTGGGCGAGAGCGGCCCGCGCAAGCTCATCCACGACGTGGCCTTCGACGCGCGCATCCTCGCGCAGCACGGCCTGCCGCTGGCGAACGTCTTCGACACCGCGCTCGCCGCGCGCTTCCTGGGCCTGCAAGCGACGGGGCTGGGCTCGCTGGCGGAGGTGCGCCTGGGCCAGAAGCTGTCGAAGAAGATGCAGCACCATGATTGGGGCCGCCGTCCGTTGAATCGCGAAGCGGTCGAGTACCTCGCGGGCGACGTGATGGTGATGCCGCCCTTGGCCACGCAGCTCTACGCGGAGATCGAGGCCAAGGCGCTCGGGCCGGAGCTCGAGGAGGAGACGCGCTATCGCCTGCTCTCCGCGCAGCGCGACGCAGGCGTGGCCGATCCGCGGCCCGCGTACGTGCGCATGCGCGATGCCGAGAAGCTGCCGCGTCCGGCGCTGGCCGTGCTGCGCGAGGTGGCCGAGGTTCGCGAGCGCGAGGCGAGGCGGCTGGGCGTGCCGCCGTTCAAGGTGCTCGACAACTCGGTGCTCATGGAGCTCGCCAAGAAGCCGCCCGCGTCGAAGGACGAGCTTTCGCGCGTGCGCGGGCTGCAGCACCCGCGCGCAAAGGCGCTGCACGGTGCGCTCTTCGACGCCATGGAGCGTTCGCGCGGCACGCCGGACATTCCTGCCAACGAGCGCGCGGAGTTCTTCACGCCGCCGCCCAAGCCGCCGCGCGCGGAGCTCACCGCCACGCGGCAGCGCGAGCAGCGCCTGATGGTGTGGCGGAAGGCGCAGGCGCAGGCGCGCGGGGTCGACGAGCAGGCGATTCTTCCGGGCCACGTGCTGCGTCGGCTTGCCGAGCAAGCGCCGCAGTCGCAGGAGTTGCTCGCGGCGACGGCGGGGCTCGGTGCGTTCCGCGCCACGCGTGACGGCGCCGCGCTGCTTCAAGCGATTCGCGGCCCCGCGCCGGGTGCGACGCCATGAGCGGGGCGCCCGAGTCGCGGTTCACGCTGCGGCTGCATGCGGCCGATGCCGACATCGACGAGCTTGGCCATGTCTCGAATCTCGTCTACGTGCGCTGGGTGCAAGAAGTGGCGCAAGCGCACTCGACCGCGCGCGGCTGGGATCTCGCGGCGTACCAGCGACTGGGCGCGGTCTTCGTGGTCCGCAAGCACGAGATCGAGTACCTGGCGCCGGTGCAGCGCGGCGAAGAGGTCGAGCTCGCCACGTGGATCGACTCGTGGCGCGGGCCTTCGGCGCAGCGGCACACGCGCATGCGTCGCGTCGCGGATGGCCGCGATGTGGCGCGCGCGGTGACGCACTGGGTGCTGGTGACGATGCCCGAAGGTCGCCCGAAGCGGATTCCGCCCGAGCTGGTGGACGCCTTCGACGCGCACCACATCAAGCGTTGAAACGTTTCAGTTAATACCAGCCACAGCTGTCAGCCCTTCACGCCGCCTGCGGTCAGACCACCGACCAGGTGCTTCTGCAGCGCGAAGAACACGGCCATCACCGGCACGCTGACCACGATCGCGCCGGCGGCGAAGTGGCCCCACTCGGTCTTGTACTCGCCCACGAAGCGCTGGAGCGCCACGGGGAGCGTGAAGAGCGTCTGGTCGTCGAGGAACGTGGCCGCGAGGATGAACTCGTTCCAGGCGGTCATGAATGAGAAGAGCGCGGTCACCGCGAGCGCCGGACGCGCCAGCGGCAAGACCACGCGCCAGAAGATCTGCCCGTAGGTGGCGCCGTCGAGCAGCGCGGCTTCCTCGAGGTCGCGCGGGATGGTGTCGAAGTAGCCCTTGAGCATCCACACGCAGAACGGCACCGAGCTCGTCGCGTACACCAGCACCAGCCCGCCGATGCTGTTGAGCAGGTGCAGGTGGTTCATGATCGCGTAGAGCGGCACGCTCATCATCGTCGCGGGGAACATCTGCGTGGCCAGCAGCGCCGTCAGGCCCGCGCGCCGACCGGTGAACTCGAAGCGGCTCATGGCGTACGCCGCGCTCGTGGAGAGCAGCATCCCCACGGCCGTCGTCAGCGCCGAGACGAGCAGCGAGTTCCCCAGCTGCCGCAAGAAGAGCAGATGCCCGGCGGCGTCGGTGGTGAAGAGCAGCTCCTTGAAGTTCTGCAGCGTGGGATTCGGCGGAATCGGACGCAGCCCCGGGGTGAAGCCCTGCCCCGGCGAGACCGCGAGGCCCACCACCCAGAGCACCGGATAGAGCGTGACCGCGCACGCGAGCACCAGGCCCACGTGCGTGAGCGCCATCGTCCAGCGCGCGCGCTTCACGTGGCCTCCAGCGCCGGGTCCTTGCCCACGCGTCGGGTGAGCGCGGAGTAACCCAGTAGGAAAACGAAGATGAGCGTGGAGTAGGCGGCTGCGAAACCGAATTGTTCATTTCGCTGGAAGGCCCAGCGGTAGGCCTCGGAGACCAGGATGTCCGTCGATCCGCCCGGGTCGCCGCCGCTCACCAGGTAGATCACGTTGAACATGTTGAAGGTCCACACGCTGCCCAGGATGAGCGCCGGCAAGAGCGCGGGCCGCAAGAGCGGCAAGGTGATGTGGCGGAACTGCGCCCACTTCGACGCGCCGTCCACCTCCGCCGCCTCGTAGAGCTCGCTGGGAATCGACTGCAACGCGCCCAACGTCACCACCATCATGAACGGAAAGCCGAGCCAGGTGTTGGTGACCACGTTCGCCGCGAACGCCGTCGAGAAGTGCGTGAACCAGGAGATGGGCTCGAGGTGCAACGCGCGCAACAAGGCGCTGATGGCGCCGAACTGACGGTGGAACATGCCCTTCCAGATGAGCGCGGTGATGTAGTTGGGAATCGCCCAGGGGACAATCAATAGAACGCGATAGAGCCCCTTCAACTTCAGGAGCGGGTCGCGAAGGACCAATGCCAGCCCCAACCCGAGCGCCGCGTGCGCCGAGACGTTCACCACGGTCCAGAGCAGCGTCACGCCGAGGGTGAAGTAGAAGTTCATCGGCTCGGTCAGGCGATAGTCGCGCGAGCTCAAGATGTCGAAGAAGTTCTGCAGGCCGATGAAGGTGAAGTGGCCTTCCTGGTGGTGGAAGAACGCCAGGCCCATCCCCGCGCCGAAGGGAATGAAGACCAGCACCAACAGCCCCGCGGCTGCGGGCGCCACATACGCATAGGCCTTGGAGCCCACGTCGAACACGGCGGAGACCGGTGCTCCGCCGGCGCGCCGCGGACGACGCCGCAAGATGACGCCCGCCCCACCGAGCATCACCAGCGCGCCGAGGACGTACGGCACCGGGCTCTGCTCGGGCGGCGCCGCGCGCGTCGTCGCGAGCAGGCGGCGCTGGGCCTGAGAGAGCGCATCATGGGGCGAGAGCCCGCTCGAGAGCACCGACGCCAGCGCGCGCTTCTCCGGCTCCCACACCGCGCCCATCGCCGGCGTGTTGTCCATGGGCAAGCCGAGCTGCGCCTGCTTGGAGAACGCGCTCAGCAACGCGTCGCCGCCGACGCGCGGATCCGAATACGCGCTCAACGTGGCGACGACCTGGCGACCCGTCACCGCGCGCTCGATGGCCGCGTCACGCGAGGCGAGAAACTTCGCGAGCGCGCGCGCGCCCTCGGGCGCATTCGCAAAGTGCGACACCATCGCGCCCTCGACGGTGAGCAGCGGGCGCATCGGCTGCCCCGTCGACGAGACCGTGGGCAGCGTGGCAACCGCATAATCGACATTGTGCAATTCACCCGCGAGCCACGGGCCGCTGATCACCATCGCCGCGTTGCCGCTGTCGAAGAGCGAGGTCACCAAGGTCGCCGAGGGCTCGTCCGGCACGACCTTCTTGTCCAACACGAGCTGCCGCACGAACTCCAGCGCGTTCTCCGCCTCGGGCGTGTCGAGCTCCGCGCGGTGTCCCGGCTCCTGGAAGATGGTCCCGCCGAAGCCCGTGAGAAATGCCGCGTGCAAATAGAAGTCGGTCGCCGCGTACGCGAGTCCGTAACGCTGGTGCGCGAGATCGGTCTGGGCCTCGGCGATGCGCACGAGCTCGTCCGTATTCGCGGGCGGCTGGGGCACCAGCTTCTTGTTGTAGTAGAGCGCCACGCTCTTCAGGCTCAGCGGCAGCGCGTAGGTGTGACCTTCGAAGCGCACGGCGTCGAGCGCGGTGGGCGCGAGGTCCTTGGACATCTCGCCCGCTTCGTCGTCGAGCGGCGCTAGAAATCCCTCGCGCGCCCAGCCGCCGATGCGCTCCTGCGCATAGATGAAGAGATCCGGCCCGTGGCCCGTGGGAATCGCGGAGGTCAGCTTGCTCGCGTAGGCGTCGTAGGGAATCGCGAGCAGCTCCGCGTGAAACTGCGGGTTCGCGGCGTTGAACTGATCGACGAGCTTCGTGAGCGCCTGCTCTTCACCGCCGCGGTACGCGTGCCAAACCATCACGGGCTGGGGCGCGGCAGTGAGCGTCGCGACCAGCGCCAGCGCGGCGATCACGGGGCCACCGCCCGTGCGGGCTGCGACGCGTTCAGCGGAAGCGCCTCTTCACTGCGCGCATCGAAGAGCTGAATCGCATCACCGGTGATGGCGGCCGACGCGACGTCTCCAACCTTGAGCGTCACCGGTCCGTCGAAGCGCGCGGCCACGACGCCCGAGTCGGTCTTCAAGTACACGAAGCCGTCGCTGCCGAGCCGCTCCACCGAATCCACCGTGCCCCGTAGCGCGCCCTTCTCCGAGAGCGCGAGCGCCTGCGGCCGCACGCCCCAGATGACCTCGCGGCCTTCGTACGCCTCGCTGCCCGCGGGCGCCGCGACGGTGTAGCCCTTGCCCACGAGCTGGCCACGCTCGAGCTTGCCCTCCAGGAAGTTCATCGACGGCGAGCCGAGAAATCCCGCGACGAACTTGTTCGCGGGCGATTGATAGAGCTGCAGCGGGTTGCCGACCTGCTGCAGCACGCCCTTGTTGAACACCGCGAGCCGGGTGGCGAGCGTCATCGCCTCCACTTGATCGTGGGTCACGTAGATCATCGTGCTCTGCAGCCGCTGGTGCAGCCGCGCGAGCTCGCCGCGCATCTGCACGCGCAGCGCGGCGTCGAGGTTGGAGAGCGGCTCGTCGAAGAGGAACACCGACGGCCGCCGCACGATGGCGCGCCCCATGGCCACGCGCTGCCGCTGCCCGCCCGAGAGCTGCTTCGGCTTGCGATCCAGCAGCGGCGAGAGCTCGAGCAGCGCCGCCGCCTCGTTCACGCGCTTGTCGATCTCGGCCTTGTCGATGCGCCGCAGCGTGAGCCCGAACGCGAGGTTCTCGCGCACGCTCATGTGCGGATAGAGCGCGTACGACTGGAACACCATGCCCACGTCGCGCTCGCGCGGCGGCAGCGTGTTCACGGTCCGGCCGCCGATGCGGATGTCGCCGCGGTCCGCGTTCTCGAGGCCGGCCACCAGGCGCAGGAGTGTGGTCTTGCCGCAGCCCGACGGGCCCACGAGCACCATGAACTCGCCCGAGCGGATCTCGAGATCCACGCCGCGAACGATGGGGTTGTCCCCGAACGCCTTGTGGATCCCCGCGAGGACGACGTCGGCCACGTTGCCTCCACACCGATGCTGCGCGTGGAGCAATAAACCGCAGATCGCCGCTGGGAGAAAGCCCTCTCAGGTCGGACTGTGGGCCGGCAGAGCAGGCACGACCTGCAAATCGCCGTACCCGAGCGTGCGAACGAGCGCCCGCAAGGCACGCTCCGATGACGCGCGCGCCCGCTCACGCAGCTTCGGATCCGTGCTCGCGTCATGCGCGAACGCCTGCTTCGCCTGCTCGAGCAACTGCGCGGTCTCGGCGCTGTCCAGGTTGGAGTCGATGATCTCCGTGGCGCCCGGATCCAGCTCAACCTGCGAGATCACCGGCGGCAGCACCACCAGCACCCGGTCGCGGTCCACGCGCACGTGGTTCTCGTCGAGCTGCTGCAGGTCGAGCCCGAGGTGAACGGTCGCAAAGAGGATGGCTCGACCGTGCGGATCGCGCAGGTTGTAGCGCGCCCAGGTCACCACGTTCTGCCAGGTGGAGTCGCTCGGCGCGGGCGGATCCGGCGCGAAGTTGAGCTTCTTGTAGACGCTCACGTCGAGCGTCTCCAGCCGCGCGGCCTCGCGCATCTGGGTGATGACCGTGGGCCCGTCGGGAAGCGGCTTGGGCCTGGGCGCGAACATCTGGAACGCGACCAGCAGCCCGCCCACGAGCCCGAGGAGCACGCCGACGAGGACCATCACGATGCGTCGCATGCCCCGAGCCTACCGCGGCGCGAGTCGATAGAGCGCCGTCTGCTCCTGGGAACGCGCGACGTGCAGCACGTCTTCCCGATCATTCGCGCGCTTGTGACGCGGCGTGGTCCGAAGTGTGTCGCGAATCACCAATCCAGCAGTTTCGAAAAGCTCTGGCAGCATGGCCGCGGGGCGAAGCCCGAGCCGCTCCGCGAGATCCGACATCACCAGCCAGCCTTCGCCACCGGGCGCGAGGTGATCCTTCAACTCGAGGACGAAACGCTTCAGGAAGCCGCTGTCGAGATCGTAGATGGCGCGCTCGATGCGCGACGTGGGCCGACCGGGCAGCCATGGCGGATTACACACTATCAAGTCGGCGCGGCCTTCCGGCCACACGTCCAGCTGCCGAACCTCGACCCGATCCGCAAATCCCAACCGCGTGATGTTTTCGTTGGCGCACTGGAAGGAGCGCAGATCCGAGTCCGTCGCGACGATCTTCGGTACGCCGCGCTTCGCGAGCACCGCCGCGAGAACGCCGGTCCCCGTGCCGATGTCGAACGCGAGCTTTGCATTGTTGAGTGGGGCCTGCGCGACGAGCTCCACGTACTCGCCGCGAATCGGCGCGAAGACGCCAAAGTGTGGATGCACGCGAGCGCCAAGCGCAGGCACGTCCACGCCGTTCTCGCGCCACTCGTGCGCGCCCACCGTGCCAAGGACTTCACGCAGCGGCACGAGCGCAGGACGCGGCAGTGAAATCCACGCCTCGCGAAGCGCCTTCGACAGATCCGGCGCACGACGCATGGGAATCACAAAGTTCTCATCCACCTCGACGAGGAGCTTGCCGGCGATCTGCGCTTCGCGCCCCTGGCGCTGTCGATACAGTTGAAAGTCGCGAGCCAGATCGCCGGTGTGCTTCGCGTCCTTCACTCGACGGGTGATCGCGCCGAGCAGCTGTCGAGCGTTGTGGTAGTCGCCACGGTAGAGCAGCGACGTCCCCTCGGCAGCCAAGCGAAATGCTTCGTTCGCACGGGTCGTGTCATCGGCGAGCACCACCCGCCTCGGCAATGGCGAGCTCTCCGAAATCCACAACGCTCGACGCCGAGTCCCGCCCTCTTCCCAGCTGACCTCGGCGAGCTCGGCCTTCACGGAGCCGCCTTGAGCTCGAGCACCCGCGCGGTCGCGGGCGGCAGATCGATCTCCACGCCAACATTCACGATGTCGCTCGCGGAATCCTGCGTGCTGAAAGCACTCAAGCGATCGCTCAGCGTGAGCGCCGTTGAATCCGTGGGCAGGTGCGCGCGGTTGAGTGACTCACTCGTGAGGCGAACCTTCGGCGAATACGCGCTCGCGGGATTCAAGTTCACAATCACCAGGAACGTCTGCCCGCGATCGGGATCCGTGCGAACGAAGCTGTAGACCCAGTGTCCCTGCTCGCCGTACTCGGACGCGACCTTGTTGAGCGTCTGCTGCGAGAAGAAGAGCCCGTCCGCGATTGCCGGCTCGTTCCGGAGCGCCCAGAGCGCTGAATATTGCGTACGCAGTGCCTTCTGATCATCCGAGAGCTGCGCGCCGTCGTACGCGTGGTCGTTCACCCACTTCCTGAATTCAGGCATCGACCAATAGTCGAAGATCGTGGTGCGACCATCGTCGCCGCCGAAGCCCTCGGCGCCCGCGCCGGGCTCGCCCACTTCCTGGCCGTTGTAGATCATCACCGGATCCGGCCCGAGCAGATGCAGGAGCGCCGTCACAGCGAAGCCGGTCTGCGGCGATCCAAAGCCCGAGTTGCCAGGATCGCCCTGGGTGATCGCTGATGCGACACGGCGCTCGTCGTGGTTCTCGGTGTATCGAAGCAGATGTCCCGCGCGCGCGTCGGTGGGGACCTGCGCATCGATGTCATTGGCCCAGTTTGTCGACGCGAAGATCCCCTTCACCACATTGTACAATTGATAGTCATAGAGCGCGTCGAAGCCCGCATTGAGCATTGCCGACTGCGAGTAGCCGGGAACCGTGTCCTGCGGAGCGGAGTCATAGGCCTCGGCGAAGAAGTACACGGCGCCTCGCGCGCGGGCGCGCGCGATCATCCACTTCCAGAAATCGACAGGGACCCAATGCGCGAAGTCGCAGCGGAAGCCATCGACACCCATCGCCTGCCAATAGGCCACGATGGCATCGACCTTGATCCATGTATCCGGCGTTGGCTGGTAGTGGGTCGATTGATCGACGAAGTTGAATCCATAGTTGAGCTTGATCGCTTCGTACCAATCGGTCGCAGACGGCGTGTGCGAGGTCTGGTTGTTCCCGGTCGCGCGAGGAATGCGTGTGGCGTCCGAGCTGTCTTCCGGCGCGAAGCGGCCGTCGAGCCCTGCGCGGGGCGGCGCACCTTGTGGATAGCTGAGCTGCAGCGGCTGACCGGCGGGGTCGACGAGATAGAAGAAGTTGTTCGAAGGCGAAAAGAACTGCGCCTTGTCGTCGCTCGCGCCGAAATCGAGCTCCGGCTTGATCGCGCTCCCGTAGCTGCGCGCCACGTGGTTCGGCACCAGGTCGATGATCGCCTTCATGTTGTGCGCGTGAATGCGCGCGATGAGGCTCTGGAACTCCGCCATGCGCTGGGTCGGACCGCTCGCGTAGTCCGGCGAGACATCGAAGTAGTCGCGAATGGCGTAGGGCGAACCGGCGCGGCCCTTCACGATGTCAGGATCATCCGCTGCGAGCCTCGGATCCACCGTCGAGTAGTCCGTGAGCGTCGCCTGGCGGATTACGCCCGTCAGCCAGATGTGCGTCACGCCGAACTTCGAGAGCGAGTCGAGCGCGGCGTCGTTGATGTCGTTGAACTTGCCGCAACCGTTCGTGTTGATGTCGCCGTCGTACTGATTTGTCGAATTGGTGTTTCCGAATGTCCGCACGAACAGTTGATAGATCCGCGGGCTCATCGTCACCTCGGGAAGCCCGGCATCCGTACCGCCGTCATTCGCCGACGAATGGGAAGCATGACACGCGCCGAGGAGCAGCGCGGCGCTCGCGAGAATCAATCGCCGTTCCACGTGGCCTCCACGCGCAAGGGCCCGTCGCCAGGCGGAACGAAGAGGAAGCGATCGTCGCGCGACTCCCATTCCACTTTGCCATCCGCGTGCCGTACGACGAACTTGAATTCATAGACCGACGCCGCTGGAAGCCGCAGAGCGAGCGCATGGCCAACGAGGTGCGGCGCAGCCTCCGGCTTCCACGCCCCCAGCTCGGGCCCGGCGCCAGCGACGAGAACGGTGTCGCCGCCTTGCTCGGGCGCGCGTGCGAGGCTCAGCTCGACGCTTCGAGCTCCGGGCTGAACGATCGTCGCGCGCTTCTCCGTGGTGACGTGCCCATCCTCGACGACTACGGCGCGCTCGCCACTCTGCCACTCGAGCCGTTTTCCGTTGAGTTGCGTGACAATCCCGTCTCCGGACTTGGCAACGCGAAGGCCACTCGCAAAGGTGCTCTTGAGTGGGGAATCGACAAACTTCATATCCGCTCGATTCTCTGGTTCGTGCTCGCCCGAGAGACCCACCTCGGTTCCGTACGTCACCGAGGGAATGCCGCGAACCGCGAGCGTGAAGTCGATGGCGGCCTGAATCTTCTTCGCGTCGCCATGGCATGCCGTCGCGATGCGCTGAAGGTCGTGGTTGTCGACGAGCGTCACCAGCCGCTCCGGGTGCGGATAGGTCCGGTCGAGCGAGAGGATCGACGCGAGCCGTCCGAGCGGCTTTCCATCGCAGAACACATCTTTCACCGCAAAGTAGAGCGGAAAGTCGAACATCGCGTCGAAGCCGTCTTCGCTCGCGGTCTTCGCCAGGTGCGCCGGATCGCCGTCGAGGTCCTCGCCAAGCAGGAAGAAGCTCTCGCCGGCATACTTGTGAATGTCAGCGTTGTAGCGCTTCCAGAATGCCGAGCTGATGTGCTTCACGGCATCGAGCCGAAAGCCATCCGGCTGAACCTCATCGATCCAGCGCTCGGAGGTCTCGAGCAGGAAGCGGTACACGTCCTCACGCTCCTGCGCGAGGTCCGGCAGCCCCATCACGTCGTTGTTCACGAGTTGGACGGGATCGTTCCAGTCCTTGATCTGCCCGTTGTGGTGAAACCACTCGGGGTGCGACGTCACGAGCGGAGCATCGAATGCGACGTGGTTGAGCACCACGTCGAGGAGCAGCTTCATGTGGCGGCGGTGCAGCGCGTCGCTCAGTTGCCGAAGCAACCTCCGGTCGCCGAAGCGACGCTCGAGCTGCGTGAAATCTTCGACCCAGTAACCGTGAAACGCGCCGTGGCCGAAGAACTTCTCCTGACGCGAGCTCCACACCGGCGAGAGCCAAACCGTGTCGAAGCCCATGGCCTGGATGTCGTCGAGGTGATCGATGACACCCTGAAGATCGCCGCCGTGCCAGGCCGCGGGATCTTTCAAATCGATCGACTGATCATTGGAAGGATCGCCATTCGCATATCGATCGACCATCACGAAGTAGATGGCCTTCGGCGCCTCGCGCATCGATGCGGGCGCGGCTGCCGGCGGGGCAGCCGGCGGCGCGAGGAGATCCGGTTGGCCGGCGAGAAACTCGTCGGCCAGCTTGGCCACATGCTCGCCAATGGGCTGAGCCGCCGCGAGCAGCGCTTCGCTCTCGCGCTCGTGGGCGAGCATCAGGAAGACGGGCGTCGAGGTATCGCGGCTCAACGCCTCGGCCATCGCACTCCGCCGCGCCATGGTGAGCTTCTGCGAGACGGTCCACTTGAAGCGGCCGTCGAGCTCGGCGGCATACGTGACCTTGAGCTCGACCAGCACCAGCAACGGCGCGTCCGCGTTGGCCTTGGCCATGGCTTCGAGCCGCTGACCGGTGGTGCGCGGGCGCTTGTCATTCGCGAGCTCCACCGGCTGCGGCGTCATCCCGCGCGAGGTGAGCCAGTTGCGAACCTCGGCCTGCACGTCCTCGGGGACGGCCATCTCCGAGGGCAGTTCGTTGCGATCGGCGAAGTACGCCACGGCAACGGGCGTGGGCTGCGCGAGGTGCACCTCGGGCACGGTGTGAATGCAGCCCGCGAACAGGGTAGCGAGCGCGAGCGATGTCGCGAGCCTCAGAACCATCCTTCGGCCTCGAGCGCGACGACGTGGTGCCAGTGGCGCTCCACGTCTGGGAAGTAATTGTACTGCGAGAGGTTCTGATTGAACGAGTTGCCAAACGCCTCTTGCTGATTGCTGTATTGCACACCGTAGAGCAACCGCAGCGACGGCCGGTTGTAGATTCCCTTGCCGCTCGGGTTGAACACGAAGCCGGTCTTGCCCTGCCAGGTGTAGCGGGTGTCGGTGTCGCCGAACGAGAGGCCGCGCGGATCGCTCAGGCCGTTGGTGCTCGTGAAGACCGAGTCCACGTGCTCACGCCAGAGGTTGCCGTTGAGGCTGTGCTCGCGGGCGAAGCTCGTCTCGAAGAGGTAGTGCACGCGGTCGGTGAGATAGGCCTGCGTGCGGAGCACCACCGAGGCGAAGTTGCGGTTGTCCTCGCCGGCCACCTGGGTGTTGTCGGGGTTGCGGTCCTGGCCGATCAGCTGCGCGAAAGCGCCGTCGAGGTGGCCGGGGATGATGTGGAAGTCGAGCTCGTTACCGAGGAGCAGCTCGGTGCGCTGGTCGGTCAGGTCGTGAATGTAGATGGTGTAGTCCTTGCCCTGATAATTCTCGACATAGTAGTTATCAGGATGCCTGAGCATGTAGTAGCCGTAGAGGCTGTCCCACATCACCGGGCCGAAGCCGCCAAAGCCGAGGTACCAGACCGCCCGTCCCGAAGAGGAGCTGCGCGCCGCGGGGCCGGGGAACTGGTCCTCCATGCCGGGGTTTGCAAGGAGGTAGTTCTGCACCACCTCCTTCCGGTAGTAATCGACATACGTCACGCCCGGCGTCTGATAGGGCGCTTGTTGATTACCGGCGATGGAGGGCTCGAAATAGCCTTGGCCGCCGAGTCCGATCTCGAGATGCGGCGTGATGCGATAGCGCGCCCACGCGCCGGTCGAGAAGATGGTGTCGTAGTTGGTGCCGCGGATGGCGTAGCCCGCGTCGCCGGCGCCGAACAGGAAGTCGAACTTTCCAGTCTTGTACGTGCCGGAGATCCCGACGGTGTCGTAGAAGAGCTCCGCAGGCCGCATGTCGTACAGACCGAGGTCGCCCGGGTAGTAATCGAGGGTGCCGATTCGCCAGGTGACGTTCTTCAGCAGAATGTTCCCCGCCTCGACGTAGAGCTGGCTGAAGTGGAAGAAGTTGAAGTTGCCGTTCCCGGTGTCGGCGTTCTCGAACGAGCTGCCCTCGAGGCGCACGTTCACCACGGCCCAGGGCTCCGTGTTCGTGGCGTCGGGGAGCACGAAGTAGTAGCGGAGGTTGAGAATTCCGTACGGGCCCTCATTCAACAATCGGCCGTACAGGTTCCACTCGCCGAGCTTGCCGTTGCCGCCCTGGAAGTCGGGGCGGGTCATGATTCGATAGTAGCCCGCGGCGCTGAAGCGATCGGCCTCGGCCTGGGCGAGCGCGTTCGTCGACACGGCGAGCGTCGAGAGCGAGAGCAGCCAGATGCCGAGGCAGAAGCGATTCATGAGGTGAGCGAGCAGGTCAGTCGTTGGCTTCGAGGACGACGATGGTGCGCGGCGGGGTGTTGTAGTCGCTGGTGGGAACGGGCGTGGGCAGCCCGCTCACGCTCGCGTTGGCGGAGAGCGTGGGGTCGAGCCCGTTGGCCGGGAAGTAGTCGTCCTGGTCGAAGTACGGCTGCGTGTCGATCAGCCGGTTCCAGCTGTGCTCCGACGGCAGCTGGAAATCCACGCTCGAGTCCTCGCCGTTGATGATGACGTAGAGCGCCTTCCCGTACGAGGTATCGTAATAATATTGAGCCAGATGCCGGCTCGAGAAGTTCGGGCCCTCGGTGCCGCCTTCGTTCATCCACTTGAACGGCGCGCCTTGATCGTACTGATCGGGCGCAAATGCATAGCGGTGGTTGTTGCGCATATTGACCACCTGGCGCACGAAGTCGTGCATGCGCTGGTGGCTGGGATCGACGATCCACTCGCCCCAGGCGAACCAGTTGGTGGGGTTGTCGGCGCCCGAGCTGTAGGCGTTGTTGTTGCCGAGCTGCGTGCGCATCCACTCGTCGCCGCCGAGGATCATCGGCGTGCCGTGCGAGATCATCATCGCGGTGAAGAGATCGCGCATCATGTGGCGCTTGATGGCCTCGGCCGCAGAGCTGGAGATGGTGCAGCCCCAGTTGCCATTGCTGTCGGCGGTGCCCTGGCACGCGGGCTGGCCATCGGCGTATGCGGTCTGAATGGAACCCGCGGCCGCGGTGCCGCTGAAGCTCAACTTTCCCCAGTTGAAGGATCGATTGTGATCTTCACCCGAGGTCTCGTCGCAGATGCCGGGCGTCTGCGGGCAGCACGCAGGGTTGAGCGGGCCGCAGCCGTTGACCTTCTGGTCGTATGAGAAGAGGTCGTACATCGTGAAGCCATCGTGGATGGTCACGAAGTTGATCGAGTTGTACGGGCGCCGGTTGTTCCACGCGTAGTAGTCTTTAGAACCGTACAAGAAGAAGCCGCAATCACCGCCATTGTCTTGAGAGTTGAGCAGCCAGCCCGAGGTGCCGATTCCGGAGTTCTGGTCGCCGTTGAGGAAGGCGCGCCACCAGTCGCGGAAGGGGCCGTTCCACTCGCCCCAGGCGGTGCCGTCCTTGTTGCTGGCGGCGGGGAACTTGCCCACGTCGAACGCCGAGAGGCTCCACGGCTCCGCGACCAGGCGCGTGTTGTACTGCTGCAGCACCGGGTCGTTCGCGATGTCGGCGGTGACCGACGTGTTCATGTCTGCCTGCACGTTGTAGTTGAGATCCGTCTCGTTGAGGATCGGCGCGAGGTCGAAGCGGAAGCCGTCGACGTGGAACTCGGTCACCCAGTAGCGAAGTGAGTCGAGAACCAGCCGGCGCATGGGCGCGTAGTTCGGCCGCGTCTCCTGCCCGACGCCGGTGTTGTTCCAGTAGTACTGATGGGTCGCGTCGAGCGCGTAGTACGCCTGGTTGTCGAGGCCGCGGAAGCTGTAGAGCCCGGCGATCTCCTTCGGATCCAAATTGTAATAATTGGCAGGATTGAGGCTCGGGTCGGGCGTGAACGAGTCTTGAATGTACTGGCGCCAGAGGCCGCCCTCGCCGGTGTGGTTGTAGACGACGTCCAGCATCACCTCGATGCCGTTCTGGTGGAGCTGATCCACCATCCACTTGAACTCTTCAATCGGGCCCCAGCGGAGCTGGTCGTTGGCGTAGGTGCGCTCGGGGATGAAGAAGCCGAGCGTCTGATAGCCCCAGTAGCCGCCGTCGACGGGCTTCTCGAAGACAGGCATCAGCTCCACGGCCGTGATGCCCAGGTCTTTCAAGTACGCCGCGTTCTCACCAATTCCACGATAGGTGCCGGGGTGCAGCACGCCCGAGGCGGAGTCGGCGGTGAAGCCTTTGGGATGCACTTCATAGATGACTTGATCTTGCCAACGATGGCCCACCGTCGTGTTCGACTGGCGCATGGTGCGCCACGCGTCCTCACTCGGGCTCCACTGGTAGGTGGACTGAACCACCAGGCCCTTCGACGCCGCGCCGTAGTCGCACTTGGCGCGGTCGGGGCCGCTGGCCGTCGAGGCGCGCGCCCAGTCGTGCTTGCGCGTGATCTCGTGCGCGTACGGATCCCAGAGCAGCTTGTTGGGGTTGTAGCGGTTGCCGTCGGAGTCCACGTCCGAGTGGAAGCCGGCGATGGAGCCGCAGTGCCAGTTGGAGTCGTGCGTCCAGTTCGGGCCCCAGGCCACGTAGCCGTACGCCTGGCCCGGGCCCACGCCCTCGACGTAGACGCTCCACACGTTCCCCACCTGCGTCATGGCCAGCGAGCGCGTGGGCTGGTCCGACTCGGGGTCGTCGAAGAGCGCGAGCTGCACCTCGGTGGCGTGCTCGCTGTAGACGGCGAAGTTGACGCCCTTGTCCACGAGGTTGGCGCCCATGTGGTTCAGGTTCGCCACGTCATCGTGGGTGTAGCTGGGTGCGAAGGGCTGGTTCGCGTACAGGTGCGCGTAGTCGGCCTTGGTGCACGCGCCCGCGACCATCACCGCGGCGCAGAGCACTGCGAGCCGGAGCCGGGCGTTGCGCGCGTGCGTGGGCATGCTCGAGCTCCGGGCCCCGGGAACGAGGCAAGGTCGCCCAATGCGCCTTGGAATGCAACTGGGCAGGGCTTGTCGAAGCACGTCGCACCTTCGGCGGCTGACGCAGTGGGCGTAGACTCGCGCACGCCGTGTTCACCGCCCTGCTCCGCTCCCAGCCCGACGTCCGCGCGCGGCTCTTCAAGCTGGTGGAGACCAGCGCGCGGCCGCTGCTGATCGCGCAAGAGCACGACGTCTCCATGGGCGGCCCGTTCGAGCGGCGGCAGCCGTATCGCTACCTGCTCGAGAAGGGCGCCGACGTCTCCATCGTCATCGTGGCCGACGACGGCCATGACGGCATGTGGCGCGATCCGATCGGCGAGCTCGCGGCGGAGTACTTCGACGATCCTCAAGACATCGCCGCGTCCGTGGGCGGCTACCTGCTCTTTCGCGAAGGGCTGGATCCCACCTACCTCAAGCGCGATCTCTGGGATCCGCTCTCCGACGTGCGAATGCTCATCGCGCGCATGCGCCTGAAGATCGAGCCGCCGCCCGAGCCGCCGAAGGAAAAGGAGAAGCCGCGCTTCCGCCGCGCGTCGGACGGTCGATCCGAGGACGAGATCGACACCGATCCTGGCCACTCCCGCGGCCGTCCCGCCGAGGACACGACGAAGGACGAGCCCCGCGCGCGGCGACCGCGGCCCACCACGGGCGCGCGACCGCAAGCTGCGCCGCCGCCCGAGCCGCCGCCTCCGCCGCCCGAGCCGCCCAGGCCGGATCCGTTCGCCGTCCTCGGCATCGCCAAGACGGCGAACGAAGAAGAAGTGCGCAAGGCGTTCCTGGGGCTCGTGGTGCAGTACCACCCGGACAAGGTCGCGCACCTGGCGCCGGAGTTCCGCGAGTTGGCCGAGAACAAGACGCGCGAGCTCACCGCCGCCTACGAGGCCGCGCAGCGTATCGTCCGGGGCGAGCCGCCCGTCGGAAGCTGACCCATGCGCACGCCCGTTCGAACGATCTTGCTAACGGCCATCATCGCGCTGGGCGCGTGCGGCAGCTCGAACGAACCGCAGCCCGTTCCGCCCTTCGGCACCAATGGCACGTTCAGCGGCACCGCGGGCGGCACCTTCGGCACCAGCGCGTCCATCGGCGGCAGCGGCGGCCAGGGCAGCGGCTCGAACTCGCTCGCCGGAACCCTGGCCTTCACACCCAGCGATTGCTTCGCGGAGAACGGCGGCACGCCCCAGCTGAAGGTCGTCATGACCGACAGCACCTCCAGCGGCTGCGCCGAGCTCGACCCGCAGCATGTCGTCCGGATCCAGTTCACCACCGTCGACGGCGGCACGCCCGGCTACGGCACGTACGCGGTGCCCACCGAGGCGCAGGTGAGCTACGTCGACGAGCAGCTCAACCCCGACGGCGGTCCCACGCAGAGCGGGGTGTCCGGCTTCGTGACCCTCAACGACCTCGAGTCGAACCAGGTGGGCGGCAACTTCGACGTCCAGCTTGCGCCGCTCGGCGCCGACGCCGACGCGGGCTCGGACCTCTCGGGCATCTTCGGCGCGAGCCTGTGCTTCTAAGCGCAGAGCGCCGCTTGTCGGCCGGCGCGAATCAGGTACGTTGCCACCGTGAAGCTCCTGCAGCGCCTGCGCCGCCGACGCCACGACGAGGTCCGCAAGGTCTACGCCGCCTGGGCGCCCGCGTACGATCTCGGCCCGGGCAACCCCGTGCAGCGCGCCAACGACGCCGCCCTCGCCCTCTGCGTGCCCAACGCGAGCGAGCGCGGCGTGGCCCTCGACCTCGGCTGCGGCACCGGCCACCACCAGGTACTGCTCCGCGCGCGCGGCTGGGAGCGCGTCTTTGGATTTGATCTCTCGCCGGAGATGCTGAAGCGGACGTCGGGCTACTCCGGGCTCGCCGTCGCCGAGCTGCACCAGGTGCCCGCGCGCCCCGTGGAGCTGGTGCTCTGCTCGCTGGTGCTGGGCCACGTGGAGAAGCTCGACCCCGCGCTCGACGCGCTCGCACGCCTGGTCCGCTACGGCGGCGACCTGGTGCTCTCTGAGCTGCACCCGCGCGCGCTGCGCATGGGCCTGGCCGCGACGTGTCCCGGCTCCGACGGCCGCTGGTGGCGGCTGCCGCATTCGACCCACGACGTCGACGACGTGGTGCGCGGCTTGAGTCGACGCGGCCTCGCCGTGGAGCTGGTCACCGAGCCCGCGCCCGAGCCGCTCCTGCCTCGCGAGCCGCGAAGGCCGCTGGTGCCGCTGGTGTACGCCCTGCGCGCGCGCCGCGTGGTGGGCTGAGCGCCCTCAGACGACCTTGCCGCCGGTGCCACCGAGCTCCTCGCAGCCGAAGCGGCCGAAGCGGTCCCAGAGCAGCGCCGTGGGCGCCAGCGCCAGGAGGTTCGCCACGCCCACCACGTAGAACACGAGCTCTTTGGGAGCGAGCGCCGCGAGCAGCGCGCCCAGCCCATACGCCACCGCGGCCCAGGCGAAGCGCAGGTCCACGAAGGTCGCAGCCACCGCGGCCACGCACGAGTACATGAGCAGCTCGAAGGGGAAGCCCGCGGCGACCGAGATGTTCGCCCAGAGCGCGCAGAGCCGCACCAGGCAGGAGAAGCACACCACCAGGACCATGGTCATGGAGAGCCGCCGGCCGATGCGGTTCACGTGCATCTGCTTGCGGCCAAAGTAGCTCGCTACCACCACCGTCCCGGCGAAGACCACCTCGCCCCAGAGCCCGGCCGTGCTCTTCACCGTGAACCAGCCCTGGTTCTGGCCGTAGCCCACGACCGTGGGGAGGATGAACCAGACCAGCGCCGTGGCGAACAGGATGGCGTTGCGCGTCCCGTTGGTGAGCTCGGGATCGTTCTCGCGCTCGCGCTCGCGAAGCGCCGCCAGCTCCGCCTTGGAGGCCGCCATCTCCTTGCGCAGCTCCTCCACCTTCGCCACCAGCTCTGCCGGCGGCGAGTCGAGGGCCGCCAGCGCACGCTCCGCGCCCGCGAGGTTGCCGTGTGCCAGCTCCAGCGAGACCTCGGACTCCCGCGCCCGCCGCTGGCCACCCAGCGCCACCGGGTTCTCGGGCCAGGTGCGCAGCGCCTGCTCGAAGCCGAAGAGCGCCTGGGCCAGCACCGTGTGCGGCTGCGCGTCCTGGCTGATGCGCGCGTTCAGCGACTCCAGCTTGCGAACCGCCTCCTCGGCGAGGAACGCGCTCTGCCGGTGCCGCAGAAAGCCCGCCACCGCCAGCCGCAGCTCGGCCACGCTGGCGTACCGGTCCGACGGCTCGGCGGCCATGGCCTTGCGACAGATGCTCGCGAGCTCCGCGGGCACGCTGGCGTCATAGGTCTGCGGCGCGGAGTGGAAGGCCTTCTCGAGAACGTCGGTGAGATCGACGCCGCTGTGGGGCGGTGCGCCGGTGATGATCTCGTGGAGCGTGGAGCCCAACAGGTACACGTCGGTGAACTTGCCGACGCGCGCGCCCTCGCCGCTCACCAGCTCCGGCGACATGTACGACGGCGTCCCCGCCAGCCCGCGCAGCGACTTGAGCGGCGGCAGATCGCGCGTGGGATCACCCTCCAGGCTCGCGGCCAGGCCCCAGTCGAGGACCACGACCTCGCCGAACGGGCCGATCATCACGTTGTCGGGCTTGAGGTCGCGGTGGACGATGCCCTGGCTGTGCGCGAACTCGATGGCGAAGCACACCTGCCGGAAGATCTCGAGGTTGCGCTCCAGCGCGGCGTCGGTCTGCGCCGGGCCCTGCTCGCGCAGGAGCTTGCCCCAGGGCACGCCGTCCACCTTGCGCATCACCAGGATCACCCGGTCGTGCGCGTCGCGGCCGAGCGCGTACACCGGCACGATGTTGGGGTGCTCGAGGTTTCCGGTGATGCGCGCCTCGCGCAGCATCTCCTGGGTGAGCTGTGGCGCCTGGCCGCCCTTGAGGTTCTTCACCGCCACCAAGCGCCGCAGCGACTGCTGCCGCGCCAGCCGGACCTCGCCGCGCCCGCCCTCGCCCAACAGGCCCTGCAGCGAGAGCTCCGGCGCCGCGGTGCCGTTCTCGCCCAGTGAGAGCATGGGCAGCGAGTTCAGACTGGGGTCGTGCACGCTGCCGGCGCGGTCGGGCACGAAGGTGGCATCGACCGGGTGATTCAGGGTGGCCGAGTCCAGCGCCAGCCCCTGGAGGACGCGCTCGAACTCCGCCTGGGGCAGCTCGGTGGCCATTCGGCCTTCATCCTAAGTCGGCAAGCCGCGCCGTCACCAGAGACCGCGCGCCCCTTGTGGGCACACGGTTCTGCCCGCAAGATCCCATCGTGGTCGCCCCCGCCGAGCACCGCCCCTTCGAGTCGCTCCCCACCGCCGTGGTGGTGGTCACCGACGCGGGCATCGTCTACGCGAACCCGGCCTGTCTCCAGCTGCTGCACCGCACGCGCGCGGAGATGCTGGGCTTGCGCGTGCCCGCGCTCATCGATGCCTGGGTGGAGCCCGACGACCGGGCGCAGGCGCACGGCTTCTACCTCGCTCGGAACAAGGGCGAGTCGGTGCCCGAGCCGGTCTGGCTGCGGATGCGCACCGGCGACGGGCGGCTGCAGACCGTGAAGCTGAGGACCAGCGACGGCCCGCGCGCGGGCGAGCGCACCTATGTGCTCTCCCAGGACAGCGCGGATGCCGAGGTGCGCCGCCTCACCGACGCGCTCGCCGCTGGGAGCTGGGCGCTGGTGTCGCAGCCCAACGAGACCGCGGTGCTCGAGGCCGCCGCCGACACGCTCGCGGCGCAGGGCTTCCGGGTGGTGCTGTTCCGGGTCGAGGGCGAGAGCTTCCGCCACGTGAGCCTGCGCCAGGACGAGCGGGCGCGCGCGCTGGTGGAGAAGCTGGCCGGCGCCCCCATGAAGGCCCTGCCGCTGTCGAAGGAGCAGGCCACCGAGTTTGCGCGCTGCCTGGAGCAGCGCACCACCCTCTTCATCCAGGACAACCACGCGCTGGTGGACCGCTTCCGCTCGCCCGAGGTGGCCGCGGCCATCAAGGCGGTCATGCCGCGTCGAGGCGTGGTCGCGCCGGTGCTCGTGGAGGGCCAGCCCTACGGGCTCATCACCGCCCAGCACGACACGCTCACGCCCGCCGGCGTCGGCGCCATCGAGCTCTTCGCGCACCGGGTGGGCAGCGCCATCGAGACGGTGCGGCTGCGCGAGAAGCTGGTGGCCCAGGAGCGGCTGGCGACGCTCGGCGAAGCGGCGGCGGTGCTGGCCCACGAGGTGCGCAACCCGGTGGCGGCGATCCTCAACGCGCTGGCGCTCTTGCGGCACGACCCGCAGCACTCGATGGCGCAGCGCATCGCCGAAGAGGAGGCGAATCGCCTCGAGCGCCTGGTGCGCGACCTGCTCAACCTGGCCCGCCCGCTGGAGCCCCAGCTCCGAGAGCTCGACCTCGTGGACCTCGCCACGCGCACCGCGGCCAGCCTGCGCAATCGGCGGCCGAAGGAACCGCTGCACATCGAGGTGGTCGCCGGCGGCCCCATCCCGATGGTGGGCGACGCTCTGCTGCTGGAGCTGGCGCTGGAGAACCTCCTGGCCAACGCGGTGCGCGCGTCACCGCCGGGCGGCCGCGTGGAGGTGCGGCTCGAGCAGCGCACGGGCATCACCTGCGTGGCCGTCGACGACCAGGGCCCGGGCGTGGGCGAAGGGCTCGCGGAGCGCGTCTTCGAGCCGTTCTTCACCACCCACGCCACGGGAACCGGGCTGGGGCTGGCGGTGGTACGCAAGGTGGCCGAGGCGCACGGCGGCCAGGTGCGCGCGGCGCAGAGCCCGCTCGGCGGCGCGCGGTTCGAGATGGAGCTGCCGCGTCGGTAGACCTAGCAGGCGACGGCTTGCGGCTGCTCGAGCAGCTGCCGGACGCGGCGCACGAGCTCGAAGGCATCGAACGGCTTGCCCAGCACAGGCACGTCGCCGGGGAGCACCGGCCGCGCGCTGGCGGTCAGCACCAGCACCGGCGTCTGCGCCATCTGCGGCCCGAGGTTGGCCAGCTTGCGGATGAACGCGCGGCCGTCGAGCACCGGCATCACCAGATCCACCAAGATCAGCGAGGGGCGCAGGCCGGCGGCGAGCAGGTCCAGCGCGCGCAGGCCGTCGGGGGCCTCGTCGACCTCGATGAGCGCGTCGCGGAGCGCAAGGACGATCACTTCGCGCAGGTCGGCATCGTCGTCGACCACCAGCACGCGCTTCTCCGACATGGGCCACCCCCGTGGTCCCCCCACCCGTATCGCGTTCGACAAAGTGTGATCCAGCGATCATCTGCGCCGGCGCTCGCGATCCGACAGATTCGGCACCGTGGCAGGCCTGCAGAGATGGCGCCCAGTTGGTTGATGCGCAACGTGTTTCCCCACGCATTCACAATTGGCGCGAAACGCAAACGGTGGCATGCAGTGGTAGGGCGGCTTCGGGTATTTCGACGCGCTCTTTGTCGGACGCCGGACAGCGGGGAGGCCAGCGCGAATGCCAGGTCAGGTGATCGCCAGCTACGTGCGGCCGTTCGCCCAGCACCTCCGCGCGGGCGGCAAGGATCCCCTCGCGCTCGCGAAGCGCGTGGGCATCCCCGATCCCGAGAAGGCCAAGAGCGAGTGGCTCACCCGCGCCCAGGTGCGCACCTACCTCGACGAGGCCGCCCTCGAGATTCGCGATCCCGACCTCGGGCTCACGGTCGCGCGCGAGAGAGAGAAGGGCTCGTACGGGCTGGTGGAGTTCGGCACCCGCAGCGCGCCCGACCTGCGCGGCGCCCTCGCCTTCACCCTCACCTACTCGCCGCTGCTCAAGGAGGGCATGGAGAGCTACTTCGACGAGGACGACACCGCGGCGCGCTTCGGCTTCGGCTCGCCCGACGACGCGCTCGGCCTCGGGCGGCACGGCCACGAGTACAAGCTGCTCGCGGCGCTGATGATCATCCGCGACGTGCTCGGCGGCGAGCTCGAGCCCGGGCGCATCTGGCTCGCGCACCCCGCGCCCGCCGACTTGCGTGGGCTTCGCGCCGTGGCGCCGAGGTCGGAGTTCCTCTTTGGCCAGTCGGACAACGGCTTCTCCTTCCCGAAGGAGGCGCTGGACCAGAGGCTGGTCTCGGCCGATCCCGCGCTCTTCGCCTTCTTGAGCAAGCAGGCCGCGCGGCTGCTCGCGGCCCCGCGCGAGACGCCCTTCATCGCCGACGTGCGCACGCGCCTGGGCAAGCTGCTCGCCGCGGGAACGGCCGACGTGGAGGCGCTCGCCAAGCAACTGCACATGAGCTCACGCACCCTGCAGCGGCGGCTCGAGGGCGAAGGCCTCAAGTTCCAGGGCCTGCTGGACCAGATGCGGCAGCAGCTGGCGCGGCGGCTGGTGGGCCAGTCCGAGCAGGAGACCGAGGACATCTCCAAGCAGCTCGGCTACGCGAACGTGACCGCGTTCCTGCGCGCGTTCAAGCGCTGGACAGCCATGAGCCCCACCGAGTACCGCCGGCGCGCCCGGCGCGGCGACGAGGGCTGACCCGAAGATTTTTTCCGCGCGGCACGACCCACTCGGGGCGCGTGGGGTGTCTTGGGTCAGGAGCCGGGATGCCCAGAGCGACAGCGGAGGCCGAGCTCGCCCGACTCTACGAGGCCGTGGTGCCGGCCATTCACCGCCGCGCGCTCGCGCTCCTGCGCGACGAGCAGGAGGCCTGGGACGTGGTGCAGGAGGTCTTTCGCAAGCTGGTGGAGAACCCGCGCGCCTACCGCGGCGACGCGCCGCCGCTGCACTACTGCTACCGGACCGCGACGAACCTCTGCCTGAACCGGCTGCGTGCGCTGCGGGTGCGCCGCGCGTCGGAGTCGGCGACGCGGCTCGACGAAGCCCACGAGCCGGCGAGCGTCGAGGCGCGGAATCTCGTGCTCAGCTTGCTCGACCGGCTCGACGCGCGCGACCTGGAGATCGCCACCCTGCACTTCTTCGATCAGCTCACGCAGGAAGAGATCTCGGAAGTCGTGGGCCACACGCGCAAGACCGTGGGCCTGGCGCTGCAGCGCGTGCGCGCCGTGGCCCACGCGCTCGCCGACGAAACGAAGGAGAAGCCGTGATGGAACCGCACCTCTCCGACCTGGCGCTGGATCGGCTGGCCCTCGGCGGCGCGACGACGGCGGGCGGCCATTTGGCCACCTGCGACGCGTGTCGAGGCCGGCTGGAGTCGTTCATGGGCGCGCGGCTGCAGCTCTTGTCCCAGCCGCGGTACCTCGAGCTGCGCGATGCGCTCACGAAGCTTCCTCCGCCGCGGCCGCGGTGGCCTGCAATCGCTTTCGGGGTAGCACTCGCGGCGTCGATGTTGGTTGCCGTGTGGGGTGTCACGCGCCGAGCGGACGACACGCGGCTCAAGGGCGGACTCGGACTGCAGATCGCGCTCGACTCGGGAACGCAGCCCTCCGCATTTCGCGCGGGCGAAACCGTGGCGCTGCACCTCTCGGCCGCGGGGCATGCCTACGCGCTGGTGATGGGGGTCGACGGGCAAGGCAACGTGCAGCAGCTCTGGCCACCGCGCGCTGCCGCGAGCGGCCCTGCACCCCACGGCGACGGAGCCCGGCTCGACCCCAGCTTCCGCGTCACGCCGGGCGATATGCAGCTCTGGAGCTTTTTCTCCGATTCGCCGATCTCCTCGGCCGACGCCGCCCGTGCCATGGTGGCGGCCGTCGACCGGACGCGCACCCTCGGCGCCTCGGCCCTCGACGCCATTCCGGAGCCCATTCCCGGCGAGGCGGGTCGAGCCCAGGCGCGGCTGCGCGTGGAGGCAGGGCCATGAAGCAGCTTCTTCTCGCGACGCTCCTTGGACTGGCTTGGAACGCCACCGCTCGAGCGGAGCCGCGGCGGTTCGCACTCGTCGTCGGCGCGAATGGGGGCGACGCCGACGAGCTGCCCCTGCGCTACGCCACCGCCGACGCCCAGCGCGTGCGCGACGCGCTCGTCGACGTGGGCGGCGTGCGCGCCGAGGACGTGCGATTGCTCGCGGATCCCTCCGCCGACGAGGTGATCGCCGCGCTCGGGCAGCTCGAGGCCAAGCTGCGCGCGCACGCGACGCCGGGCGATCAGCTCGTGGTCTACGCGTCGGGTCACGCGGACTCCGGCGCGCTGCACCTGGGCGGCTCGCGGCTACCGCTGCACACGCTCACCGAGTTCATGCGCCAGGTGCCGGCCAGCGTGGCGCTGCTCATCCTCGACTCGTGTCGATCGGGTTCGGCCACGCACGTGAAGGGCCTCGAGCCCATCGAAGGCACGCGCGTGAACGTGGAGCTGCCGGATGTGAACGGCCGCGTGATCATCGGCTCGTCGGGGCCCGAGGAGTACGCGCAGGAGTCCGACGCGCTGCAGGGCTCGTTCTTCACCCACCACCTGCTCGCAGGCCTGCGCGGCGCGGCGGATGCGTCGCACGACGGCGTGGTCACGCTGCAGGAGGCGTACAGCTACGCGTACGCGCTCACCGTCGAGTCCACGTTCGGCACGCGCGGTGGTGTGCAGCATCCGAGCTACAGCGTCGACCTTCATGGCGAAGGCGATCTCGTCCTCAGCGAGCCCGTGCACGCGCGCGGAAAGTTGCGGCTCGCGGTGGCCGCGCCGGGCGAGTGGCTGGTCTACACCGCGGGCTCGCGCAGCATCGTGGGCCAGTTCGAGAAGCCCGAGGGCGAGACGCTGCTCGCCGTCGCGCCGGGCACCTACCGCGTTCTCGAGCGCACCGGCACCGGCTACCTGGAGCAGGTGGTGACGGTGCCCGAGGGCGGGGAGGCGCTCATTCACGAGGACGCGCTGGGGCCGAGCTCGTTCGTGCCCACCAACAGCAAGGGCGGCGCGACCACGATCTCGCTCGCGCTCGGCGGCAGCGTGGGCTCGGCGGCCACGAGCGATGTGCCGATGACGGGCGGTGTCGCCATCTGGGGCGCGTACGAGCATCCCCTCGGCTTGCGGCTCGCGGTGATCGACGCGGATCTCGCGGTGCGCACGGCGACCGCTTCGCGAAATCTGAGCTACCGCGAGGAGTCGCTCGAGCTTCGCGTGGGGCCAGGCGTGCAGATGCGGCGCGGGCCGCTGACGCTCTCGGTCGCGTTGATGGCGGGCGAGGCGATGGTGCGCGAGGCCGATCTCGCGGGCGACTCGGGCGCGCCGAGCTTTGCGCCGGAATTGGGGCTCTCGCCGCGGCTACGGCTGACGATCATGCGACCGGTGGAGTTGGCCATCGCGGGCTTCGCCGGCGCGGAGGACGTGCGCACCGATGAAGGCCGCTTCGTGCGCTTCCGAGGCGATCTGCAGCTCGGCGTGGGGTTCGCGCTCTGAGGCGACCCACGACTCGGGGCTCGGGTGTCATGAGCACGATGCCTTCGCGAACGACACTCTGCGGCGCTGCGCTTCTGCTCGTCGTCGGTTGTGGCCACCGGCTCCAGGAGTCGGCGCCCCCCGCCACGCCCGCACCCGGGAACCAGCAACAAAACATTTCGGTTAACGGCTCCGTGGAGAAGGGGCCATTCGTGCTGGGCTCGTCGATCACCGTCTCGGCCCTGGATGCGAGCGCCAACCCCACCGGCCAGGTCTTCAAGACACAGACCACCGACGATCTGGGCCAGTTCTCGCTCACGGTGGCCTACTCCGGCCCGGTGGGCGTCGCGGCCCAGGGCTACTACTTCGACGAGCTCGCCAGCAGCGTCTCGACCTCCACGCTCACGCTGCAAGGCATCGGCGCGCTGCCCGCCTCGGGCTCGGCGCAGCTGAACGTGAACGTGCTCACCCACCTCGAGTCCGCCCGCGTGGCGACCTTGATGGCCGCGGGCAGCTCCGTCGACGACGCAAGCGCGCAGGCGCAAACCGAGCTCGTGCACGCTCTCGGCCTCGGGCCCGCGGGGTTCACGCTCTCCCGACCCGCCACCGCGACCAGCCTCGCCGGCGGCAACACGCCGGACGACGCGTACCTGCTCTCGGTCTCGCTGCTCTTCCTGCAGATCGCCACCGACGCAGCCGGCTCGGCAGATCAACTCCCCGCCACGCTCCAGGTGACGCTCAACGACGCGCGCAACGCGTTCGCCAGCGCGGGCCAACTCCCGAGCGACACGGTGACCGCCCTGCGCAACGCGCAGACGAAGATCGATCCCGACGAGATCCGCGCTGCGCTCAGCGCGCGCTACGAAGCGAGCAGCGGCTTCGCAATCCCCGATGTGGACGAGATCCTCGACAGCGATCTCGACGGCGTGCCCAACGACGACGACGCCTGTCCGCTGACCGCGAGCGACGGCGGCGGCGCAGCAAACGGCGTGTGCAGCGCTCGGCACATGACCACGGGTGGCGTGACCTTCGAAATGGGCGGCGTGATCCTGCTGATCGGCGACTTCGACAACGACGGCACCGCAGATCTCGTTCAAGGAGAGCTCTGGGGCGGCGGCACCTTCTGGCACGGCCTCGGCCAGGGCGCGATGGGCCAACCCACGGCCACCGTGAACGAGCAGTTCCAGGGCCAGAGCACTGCGGATGTCGACGGCGACGGCAAGCTCGATCTCGTAGGCATCGGCAACTACGACCTCACCGCGAACCTCCCGCAGTACGCCGCGTGGGCGCCGGGGTTCGGCGACGGCGGCTTCGGCCCGCCCCAAACGATGATCGAGCCGAACGTGCTCTTGCCCACGCCCGACGTCGACGGCGGCATGGCCACCTACGGCTGCCTCTACGCACCAGTAGCCGTCGACCTCAATGGCGACGGTCGCCTCGATGTGTTGTCCAAGTGCCAAGAGCTCGACCTGTGGATCTACGAGCCCACGGCGGCGCTCGTGGCCCTGCAGCTCGCGGACGGCGGCTTCGGGCCGCCCACCAAGCTCGACCTGCCCACCGCGATCGACATCCGCACCCTCAACACCGGCGACTTCGACGGCGATGGTCACCAGGACCTGCTCATCGGCTCCTGCGTGGGCCCGACCTGCGGAAACGAGAGCGGCTCACCGGGCTGGAACCCGACGAGCGGGCTCTGGCTCGCGCACGGCCACGGCGACGGCACGTTCACCATCGAGTCGCTCACCTTCCCGATGGGCGAGACCTTCCTCGACGTGCTCCCGAGCGACGTGAACGGCGATGGCAAGCCGGACCTCGTGGTGCGAACCACGGACGACAACGACTTCGACGTGATCGACGTCCTCCTCAACGACGGCGCCGGTCACTTCTCCGCGGCCGCCGCGTACCACTTCGCGCCACAGGGCCTGCGCACGGGGGCGCTCCCCGGCGTCTTTGACATCACCGGCGACGGCGTCGTGGATCTCATCTACATCGACGGGACCGGCCTCACCGTTTTCCCCGGGCTCTCGAACGGCTGGGGGCCTGCGCAGCGCGGTCCGATCTTCGGGCAGTTCCAGAACCAGATTGGCAGCCTCGCCATCGGCGACCTCGACGGCGATGGCCACACCGACTTCGCTGCGACGCTGAACCCTCTGCCCAACGCCGCCCCGGCCACCGCCGGGCTGCTCACCGTCATCGTGAATCACGCAGGCTGGCACACCTGGTAGCGCCTGGAGATCGCCATGAAATCGACCGCCACCCTCCTCGCGGCGCTCTTGCTCCTGGCCGGCTGTGGGCACCGCCTCCAGGAGTCGGCGCCCACGACCAGCACCACCGGCGGCTCCACTGGAGGGACGCAAGCAAACATTTTGGTTAAGGGCTCCGTCGAGGAGGGCCCGTTCGTGCTCGGCTCCTCGATCACGGTTTCGGAGATCGACGCGACCGGCAACCCCACCGGCGCGACGTTCAACGCCCAGACCACCGATGACCTCGGGCAGTTCTCCGTCTCCGTCGCCTATTCCGGACCGGTGAGCATCGAGGCGCAGGGCTACTACTTCGACGAGCTCGCGGGAGACGTTTCCACCTCGACGCTGACGCTGCAGGGCATCGGTGCCCTGCCCACCTCGGGCTCGGCGCAGGTGAACGTGAACGTGCTCACCCACCTCATCTCCGGTCGGGTCACGCACCTCATGGCCGCCGGGCAGACGGTCCAGGCAGCGAGCGCGCAGGCCCAGGCCGAGCTGGTGACGGCGCTGGGCCTCGGCGGCGCTGGGTTCACCCTCAGCGAACCCGCGACCACCACCAGCCTCGCTGCCGGCAACACGCCCGACGATGCGTACCTGCTGGCCGTGTCCGTCCTCTTCATGCAGGTGGCGAGGACCAACGCCGGCGCAGACCAGGTCACTGCCACCTTGCAGGAGGGCCTCAACAACGCCCGCGCCGCCTTCGCGAGCGACGGCACGCTCCCCAGCGACACCGTGAACGCCCTGCATCAGGCGGAGACGGTGGTCGAGCCGGACGCGATCCGCGCGGCCCTCAGCACGCGCTACGCCGCGTCGGTCAGCGGCTGCGCGGTGCCCAACGTCGACGAGATCCTCGACAGCGATCTCGACGGCGTCCCCAACGCGCTCGACGCCTGCCCCCTCGTGGCGAGCGACGGCGGCGCGGCGAACGGCATCTGCAGCTACCGCCACAGCACCGGCCCGGCGACCTGGCCCAACGGAAGCGCGTGGTTCGTCATCGGCGACTTCGACGGCGACGGGACGCCCGACATCGTCCAGTCCATGTTCACCGGCGGCGGCACGTTCTGGCACGGGCTCGGCGGCGGGACGATGGCCGCGCCGACCTCCACCGTGACCGAGAACTTCATCGGCTACGCGGCCGCGGACGTCGATGGCGATGGCAAGCTGGACTTGCTTGGCTCCGGCAACCTCAGCCTCACCACCATCCTCCCCCAGTACGCCGCGTGGGTTCCCGGCTTCGGCGACGGCGGCTTCGGCGACATGCAGGCGGTGATTCCCACCAACGTGGCCCTGCCCTCGCCGGACGCCGATGGCGGCGTGGGCACCTTCCAGTGCAGCGGCCGCTTTCAGCTCGCGGACCTCGACGGCGACGGCCGCCAGGACGCGGTCGCGCCCTGCACCGAGAACGAAGACCTTGCCACACAGGCCAACGCCGTCCTCATTGCCATGCGGCTCGGCGACGGCGGGTTCGATGTTCCCACGCGCCTCGATCTTCCCATCGACATCGCGGTCAGCGGTGTGGACATCGCCGACTTCGACGGCGACGGGAAGATCGACATCGTGGTGGGTTCATGCGGAAACGAGGGCTGCGGCGGTGAAGTGGGCAGCTGGTGGACGCCCTCGGGCGGCCTCTGGATCGCCCGCGGCCACGGCGACGGAACCTTCACCGTCGAGGCGCTCACCACGGCGCTCGGCCCGATCTACCCGAACCTGCCGATGGCGGACGTGAACGGCGACGGCAAGCCCGACCTGGTGGTGGGCTACGAGACCACCGCCGGACCGAGCGCCATCGACGTCCTCATCAACGACGGCACGGGCCACTTCGCAGTCGACGGCGCGTACCACCTCGAAGGCATTCCAGAGCTCAGCTACAACCCCGTGCCTCAGCTCTACGACTTCACCGGCGATGGCAGACTCGATCTCACGCTGGGACTCACCGTGATCCCATCTCAGCCGGGCGGCTGGGGAACGCCGCAGTCCATCGTGATCAGCGAGCAGTCCACTCCCGGCGGCGGCTACTTTGCCTTCGCGGTGGGCGACCTCGACGGCGATGGCCACCCCGACCTCGCGGGCCTCATGGAGGTCACGAGCCCGGGCCAGACCGGTTCGACGCCGGAGCTGATCACCGTCGTCGTGAACCCCGCAGGCTGGCACAGCTGGTAGCGCCGGGACCTCGCCATGAAATCGACCTCGACCGCTTTCGCAGCGCTGCTGCTCCTCGCCGGCTGCGGGCACCGCCTGCAGGAATCGGCGCCGCCCACCACCGGCTCCGGCAGCACCAGCGGCACCACGACCACCACCGGCGGCTCCACGGGTGGGACGCAACCAAACATTTCGGTTAACGGCGCGGTCGAGAAGGGCCCGTTCGTGCTCGGCTCCACGATCACCCTCTCGGCCATCGACGCGAGCGGCAACCCCACGGGCGCCACCTTCGACACCCAGACCACCGACGATCTCGGCCAGTTCTCGCTCTCGGTGGCCTACTCGGGACCGGTGAGCGTCGAGGCGCAGGGCTACTACTTCGACGAGCTCGAAGGCGCCGTCTCGACGTCCACGCTGACCCTGCAGGGCTTCGGCGCGCTTCCCGCGTCGGGCTCGGCGCAGCTCAACGTGAACGTGCTCACCCACCTCGAGTCCGCGCGCGTGACGGCCTTGATGGCTTCGGGAAAGTCCCTCGAGGACGCGAGCGCGCAGGCGCAGACCGAGCTGGTGGGCTCACTCGAACTCGGCGGCGCGGGCTTCACGCTCAGTGAACCAGCCACCGCGGCGAGCCTCGCGGGCGGCGACAACGTCGGCGACGCGTACCTGCTCACGGTCTCGCTGCTGTTCATGCAGTTCGCGCTCGACAACGCGTCGGCTGCGGACCAGGTCCCGGCGGTCCTTCAGGAGCTGCTCAACAACGCGCGCGCGGCGTTTGCGACCTCGGGCCAGCTGCCGTCGGCCACGGTCGCGGCGCTGCAACGCGCGCAGGCCAAGATCGATCCGTACCTGGTGCGGCTGGCGCTGGAGGCGCGCTACGGCGCGACCAGCGGCTTCGTCGTCCCGGACATCGACCAGGTCCTCGACAGCGATCTCGACGGCGTTCCCAACGCGCTGGACAACTGTCCGCTCGTGCCCAATCCGGATGGCGGCGCCGTGCCTGGCGTCTGCGACTACCAGCGCTCGGAGGCCGCCAATGCGCCCAGTTCGCAACCCACCTACGCGCTCTTCATCGGCGACATCGACGGCGACGGCCGCGCCGATGTGCTCAACGCCGACTTCAGCTACGGCGGGAGCCTCTGGACGGGGCTCGGTGACGGCGGCCTCTCCGCGGGGCAGGACCTCGGCACCATGAACTTCTACGGCTCGGGCCTCGTGGACGTCGATGGCGACGGGAAGCTCGACGTCACGGGTATGGCGGGCTTCGGGCCATCGCTGCCGCCAGAGAGCAACTACGCGGGCTGGCTGAAGGGTTACGGCGACGGTGGGTTCTCGACGCCGAACACCATCATTGGCGCGCACTTCCCGATGCACTCGCTCATGGGCGACGCGGGCATGACCACGTTCAGCTGCGCGAACGCCGAGTTCGCCGACTTGAACGCCGACGGTCGCCTCGACGCGATCGTGCCCTGCCAGGACGTCGCTTACGGCCCCAACGGCTTCACCACGGTGATGATCGCCCTGCAACAGTCGGATGGCACCTTCGCGGCGCCGTCGATGCTCGGACTGCCGGGCGACATCGAGGTGAACTCGATGAACGTCGGTGACTTCGACGGCGATGGGAAGACCGACGTCCTGGTCTCGTCGTGCGTCGACCCAGCCACGTGTCACTACGCGCTGATGTCGTGGAGTCCCACGGGTGGCGTCTGGCTGGCGCGCGGCCAGGGCGACGGCACATTCGTGGTCGATCAGGTGATGCCCGCGACCGACGGCTTGGCGGTCGTCGCCGTTGCGGATGTCGACGGCGACGGCAACCCCGACCTCGTGAGCGGCACCGGTGGAGGCAACATGGCGCAAGCCGACGTGTACCTCGGCGACGGCACCGGACACTTCAGCGTCGCGTCCGCCTACCACCTCGACGACATGGCCTCAGCGCCCTTCGCCGCCGCGGACGTCACCGGTGACGGCAAGCTCGATCTGGTGATCGTCGGCAACGTCAACATCACGAGTCACGGGGAGGACGTCCCGAGCCAGGTCGTCGAGATCATCCCCGGCACCGGAACCGGCTGGGGAACGCCGCAGACGCTCGCCGCCGAGCCAGACATCGACTTCATGGGCGAAGCCCTGGGCGATCTCGACGGACACGGCCACACCGACATCGTCGTGGACATCCAAGCATTCAACGCGTTCGGGCCGGCTTCAGCGCTCGAGGTCTATCGCGTCAACGTGCCCGGCTGGCACAGCTGGTAGCCATCGCGATTGACTCGCGAATCAACCTGCGCTCCACTGCGCCCGCTTCCACCCGCGAGGACCGCAGATGAAGCTCCGCGAGCGCATCGACGAGCTGCAGCAGCGCAAGGGCAAGTACCGCGAGATGGGCGGCGCCGACCGCCTCGCGCGGCAGAAGCAGAAGGGCAAGCTCAACGCCCGCGAGCGCCTTGAGCTCCTCTTCGACAAGGACACCTTCGAAGAGTACGGCCTGCTCGCCGGCGCCGAGGGCACGCTGCAGTCCGAGCAGGACACGCCCTCGCCCGCGGACGGCGTCATCACCGGCGTTGGGGAAATCGACGGGCGCCCGGTGGCCGCCGCCATCTACGACTTCACCATCTTCGGCGGCAGCATCGGCGAGATCGGCGAGAAGAAGGTCGCCCGCCTGCGCGACGTGGCCCTCAAGAGCCGCATCCCCATCGTGTGGCTCGTCGACTCGGGTGGTGCGCGCCTCGGGGCCGACGGCATCGACGGGAAGAAGATCTCCGGCTTCGCCGACACCGGCTACCTCTTCCGCGAGCAGGTGGTGATGAGCGGCGTGGTGCCGCAGGTGGCCGCGATGGTCGGCCCCGGCGCCGCGGGCACCGCGTACATCCCCGGGCTCGCCGACTTTGTTCCGATGGTGAAGGGCACGAGCTCGATGGCCATCGGCGGGCCGTACCTCGTCGAGAGCATCGTGGGCGAGAAGGTCACCGAGGAAGAGCTCGGCGGCAGCAAGATCCACAACGAGCTCTCGGGCAACGCCGACGCCGAGTACGCCGACGACGCCACCTGCCTCGCCGCGATTCGCGAGTACCTGAGCTTCTTCCCCAGCCACTGCGAGTCGAAGCCGCCGCGCCGCGAGAGCAAGCAGCCCGCCGACGCGAAGGACGAGGCGCTCGCGGACATCGTCCCCGACTCGCCGCGCCGCGCGTACGACATGAAGAAGCTGCTCGAGGCGATCGTCGACGACCGGCGATTGTTTGAGCTCAAAGCAAAGTGGGCGCGCAACCTGATCACGGCGCTGGCGCGCATCGACGGCCGGCCTGTGGGCATCGTGGCCAACAACCCGATGTTCTACGCGGGCGCGCTCGACGTGAACTCGAGCGACAAGGCCGCGCGCTTCATCAACCTCTGCGACGCCTTCAACATCCCGCTGCTCTTCTTCCAGGACGTGCCCGGCTTCATGGTCGGCACGAAGGTCGAGAAGGAAGGCATCATCCGCCACGGCGCGAAGATGATGTACGCGGTGGCGAGCGCCACGGTGCCCAAGATGACGGTGGTTGTCCGCAAGGGCTATGGCGCGGGCTACTACGTGATGTGCGGCCGCGCCTTCGAGCCCGACCTGCTCGTGGCCTGGCCCGGCGCGGAGATCAGCGTGATGGGCCCGGAGGGCATGGTCTCCATCGGCGCGCGCAAGATGCTCCAGGCCGCGGAGAATCCGGCGGAGATGAAGGCCCAGCTCGCCGAGGGCCTGCGCCAGCACATCGACATCTACCGTGTGGCCGCCATGGGCCTGGTGGACGACGTCATCGACCCGCGCGACACGCGCAAGGTGCTCGCCCGCGCGCTCAAGCGCAGCGAGAACAAGAGGGTCGAGCGGCCTTACAAGAAGCGTGAGATCAGCCCGGTTTGACGCGACGCTCGGGCGGGCCATGAAGCACTAAACAGTACGGCGCGAGGTCTTTGCAGATTGCAAAGTGATGCGCGGCTTGCTCGCGTTCTTCTTCGCGCCAGAAGTGCACGCCGAGGGCCCATTGCGAGAAGAGCTGGGCCCGCGCGCTCTTCGAGGACGTGCACATCCTCAACAGCTCGAGGGCTGCCAGGTTCGCGGGCTCCATGAAAAGCTCTGCTGCGCTCTTGAGCGTAACGATCTGCGTGCGATCGCGGAGCGCATGGTTCGCCTCAGACTGAATTGCGAGTTGTTCCGCGCGGCGAATGAAGTTCCGCGCGCGGCCGACATCGCCTCCCGAGACAAGCTCAATCAGCGCGCGCGTCGAGACCTCCGCGACCCGCTCGAATGGATGCCGCTCCACCCAGTTCACGCGGTCGAGCTCTCGCCTCGCGGCGTCGAAGTCGCCGTAGAGCGCAAAGAGCACCGCCGCGTCGTTGACCATCAGCGCGCTCGACTCCGGCATCTCCAGGCGCTCGATGGCCCGTTGCGCGTTCGGAGCAGTCAGGACCGAGGGAAATGGATCTGACCAAACGGCGTAACCCAGCACCGTCATGACCGCGGCGAGAACGCCCGCGAGCGCCTGAGTAACGCCGCTTCCTTCCGCAAGGCCGAGCATCGCCACCGAAACGAGTCCTGCGAACGCAACGAAGGCCAGCGATTTTCTGGGCGAGCGTCGTTAGCGCTGGATGAGCCCCTGCAGCATGACGTCCGCTCCGCGCCCTCCGAACACCGAGCGCGTCCGGCTATTCTCGCCCAATGGCCATCGTCATCCGCTATCGCTGTCAGCGCTGCGGCGCTCTCTGGGAGGGCAGCTCCGACAAGGGCGCGTGGATCCGCTGCGCCAGCTGTCGCGCGCTCGTCGACTTCGACTGGCAAGCCTTCTTCGAGTCCGACGAGTACCGCAACTTCTTGAAGCGCTCGGCCGAGTTCGTACACGAGTGGCCCAAGTATCAAGCGCTGATTGCCGAGGGAAACGCCGCCGCAGCGCAGAATCCGAACGCGGCGCTCGCGAGCTTCAAGCGCGCGGCCGAGGAGCTCATGCGGCTCACGCCCTACATGCAGCCGCCCGAGGCGCACCAGCCCGGCGCGTATCGCGAGGCCGTGCTCAACCAGATGGCGTGGTGGTCGCTGCAGCTCGCGAGCGATCCCGACGTCGCGCGCAAGCAACATGAAATCGAAAATAATCAGCGCGCCATCGACTATCGAAATCCCATTCCAACCTTGATGAAGACGGTCGAGCTCATGCGCGGCCAGCTCACCCGCTTCGATCGCGGCGATGCGCCGCCTGATCCCGACGGCATGGGCAGCGCCGAGCGACTTCGCGTCTGGGCCGGAATGCTCATGGGCGCGTTCGTGCAGCTCGTCACCGGCGAGCAGCGCCTCGCGCTCATGAAGCTCATGCACGGCGAGCAGAACGTGAACGTGCGCGGCGACGCCAACGCCGACGAGGCCGGCCTCTACTTCGACTGGACCTGCACGCTCTGCGGCCTCACCTCGCTTCAAGCGCGAAGCGTCACCGAGCTCTGCTGCCTGGGCTGCTACTTCCGCCGGCCGTTCCGCATGACCGACCTCGCGCTCGCCGCCGTGAGCGCCACATGCAGCGGCTGCGGCGCCGAGGTGCAGGTTCCCGCAGGCGCGCTCCAGGCCACGTGCGCCTACTGCCACGCGGTGTCCACGCGACTTGGACGAACCGGACAGGTCGAGCGCGAGTTCAGCGCGGCGATCCGCGCGCAGTACGGCGGAACCGAGCTCCCCGAAGGCGGCGTTACGGGCTTCCCCGTCACCGCGCAGAACCACGCAGACCTCGTGCTCACGGGCCTGGCGCGCACCGCCATGTTCTACGGCGCGCTCATCAACGCAGAGCGCTACGCGCGCGTGGTGCGGCCGAGCTTGAAGGTGCTGCAGCTCTCGCCGGCCGCAGGCGTGAACGAGATCCGCGCGCGCGTGCAGCGCGAGGGCGGTCAGAAGCCCGCGTTCGAGCTCGTGGAGGCGGTGGCGCTGCTGCTGCGCTGACTCCCGGCCAGACGCCTCACGGCTTCGCAGGATCGACCGGCACCACGTTCACCACCACCGGCCCCTCGGCCTTGCCTTTGGCCACTGCCGCGACCGGCTCTCGAGCGGTGAGCTTTCGGCGGCGCGCCTTCCCGGCTGGTGCGGTACCAGGACATCGCTGACGCCCGCAGTGTCAGGACATCGCTGACAGGT
>JAFEBB010000051.1 GCA_018266075.1 Deltaproteobacteria bacterium
CACGATGATCCATCTGCACCAGATTGCCCAGCCGCCTTAACTGATCGGCATTGGGTCTAGGTCAGCCGCAGCCCGGAGCTGCTGCCTGCCTCGCCCACTCCGCCCTGAGCGCCTTCAACCATCCGGGGTCGGTTAGCAATTCGACCGCGCGTTCGATTGCGGCGTCCCGCTCTCCCCCGGACACACGCTGGTTGTTGTTCTCCTGCTCCCTGGCCTTCGACGCCGCGTCGAACGCAGCGAGGGCTTCGGCACGAGTGGGTTCGGATGTCTTGTCCCAGGGGCGGTCCTTCATCTTGAGCTTGAAGCTGGCGAGGAGGTCCTCGAAGTCCTTGTCCTTGTCCCGCTCCAAGCCCTCCAGCCACCGCGCACGAAGACTCGCGTGCTCGGGGCTTCCCTCGGCACTCAGCTCGGCCATGGCGGCCAGTGTCCTGGAGACCTCCTCTTGCTCTTCAATGGAAAGCGCGTGCACAGAGAGAACCCGAGCGCCGTCGATGTTGCACCGGTGCACGTCCCCTTTCGCGAGCAGCCTCCTGAGTGCGTGGTCGACTGCGGCAACACTGGCACCTAACTCCCAGGAGAACGACTTGTTGGACCTCAGGGTCCAGCTCTCCTCGGCGATCGCCTTGTAGACCTTGTCCTTGAGGCGAGAGCCGGCTCGCCTCGGCGAGGGCGTCTCCGGAGTCAATGTGTATACGCGCCTTCCAGCAACGCGGTGAGCGAAGATTCGCTTCTCCGCAACGGCCGTGGTGATCACCGAGTGCACGTGGCTTCGCACGACGCACAACAGGTTCGCGATCTCGCGCTCCGTGGCTTCGAGGACGCAGCCGGGCGCGCTCGCCACGAGGGCGCGTAGCTGCTCGCGGGTACGCATCCGCTGCGGCACCTGGCTACCAGCGGGCCGAGTGAGTTGGTGTCCGAGTTCAACCCCCGGAAAGTAGCTGATCCGCGTGATCAACCTGGTTCCATCATCGTGGAGGTGATTGAGGTGGAGATAGCCACTGAGCTTCGCGCGCTCCAGGTACGCACGAAGTTGGTGCGGTGTACACCCGACGAGCGCGCAGAGCTTGTTGTCCTTGTCCCTCGTGGTCTTCCCCCTGGACCTGCACGCGTTCGCCACACGGAGGGCGCCCTCGTCTTCGGTGCCATCGAAGACCAAGTAGATCCTCCGGTCGCGCCGCCACCGGACGGGCGTTCCGCTCTCCCCTGGAAATGCGCGTGCAGGAGACGTCTCGATCAGGATCCGCCCGGCGTTCACAAGGTCTTCAAGTGCGCGCCGCCAGCTCCGGTGCGACATGCCCGTTGTGGCTCGCAGGGTCTCGTCGGATGCCCTGCACGCCTCGATGCGGGTCAAGGACTTGATCCTGTCGAGGGCGATCGTTGAACACGATTCCCTGAAGGCTTCCGCATCCAGGCGGCGCGCGTCGGCGCCCACAAACTCTAGTGCGTCCATGCCGAAGATATACCGAGGGCACCTCCAGGGACGTCTCCGTCGCCATTCTGCTCGGTGGTGATCTCCAAACCTCTCCAACCTCGTTCTTACTTACATAGAGGATCGGAACTGAGCACGAAGCAGTTCAGATCGATCGAGGTGTAGATCGGGTTTGGAAGGGTTTGACGATCGCCACCGAGCAAGGCGGCGACGCGCAACAACAACATCATCAGGGCTTCAGCAGTGAGCCCGGTGCAACCGCCGAGATGACGTAGTCGTCCTTCGGCGTCCGCTCCCGTGGCCGCAGCCCCTCGATCACCAGCTCGTTGGCCTCGTGCATCTGGAAGACCAACTTATTCAGGTCGGTCAGCGACAGGTGGTTTGACTCCAGCATCTGTGGCCACAACAACCGGTACACGATCTTGCCCTTGGTTTTCACCATCGTGATGACCTGGTCCTTCACGCGGTCGAGGCTGTCCTGGTGCAGTCCTTCATACCGATTGTCGAGGGCGGGCGCGGTGCCGAACATGTCTAGCTGCTGATCTCCCCGATGCTGTGCCTCGTCTCGGATTGAGCTGGCCTCCTCCCCAACCACTTTGCGCTCCACGTTCCGGAAGAGCTGGAGCGGCTCCGTGTGATGGCACCCGAGGACCAGTCGGAACCACGTGCGGTTGTGCGTGGGGTGCGGGATCGCCAGGTCGGCCGCGTACTCCAGCGAGCACGTCGTCTTGAGCCGAGACCGGTACTGGCTCATCAACGCGTCCTCCCCCGCCGAGGAGGGCGCCTCGTCGTCGGTGAGGCCGAAGAACTCGCGCATCTGCCGCACGAGAAATGACCGCTCGTCGTTCTTGAAGCGGTTGATGTGGTTGAACATCACGTTGATCAAGACGTCCCGCTTCTCCACCCTGGCCAACGGGGCGATGTACTTCATCGCCGCGCCAGTCCAGCCGGTGGGGTCCACGAACAAGAATGCGGCGTCCGTGCCGATCATGGTGTTGATCTTGTCGACGTACGTCCCGAACTCCCCCGGAAACGCGTGCGTCACCACTGCGCCCGAGCGCTGCTTCAAGAACGCTTCGAGCAACTTGAACGAGGCGGGCTTCTTCTCCACGAAGATCGCACTGACGTCGACCTTGTGGCCCTTCCCATTCCAGGTCGCGGAGGCCGCCTCCAGCGCCTGGAGGCCGATGCAGACGGACGTGTCGTCCAGCTCGTCACCCTCCTGCTGCCAGGGGCCCGCGAAACAGTCGACGTACCAGAGGCGGACACGGCCGAACCTGCTTCGGGAGCCGAGCTTGTGACCCCACGCGAGGAGGTACTCGTTTAGTACCCGGTGCTTCAGGTAGGTCTGTTCCCGGTTGTGGTACTTCGGCGGTACCGGCATGCAGGTCCCCCCAGGAGTCCCAGGATAACCGAGTGCCCCGCCCTGTCGGGCGCGAATGCTATGTCTACGGACTGCTCCACGGAGCTGGCGGCCATGAGCGATCACAGCAACATCGAATGGACGGACGCCACCTGGAACCCGGTGCGGGGTTGCCGGAAGGTCTCGCCGGGCTGCAAGCACTGCTACGCGGAGACGTTCGCGGAGCGTTTCAGGGGAGTGTCCGGGCATCCGTTCGAGCACGGCTTCGACCTCCGGCTCGTGCCCGAGGCGCTGGAGCTGCCGCTGAAGTGGAAGAGGGCCAGGCTCATCTTCGTGAACAGCATGTCCGACCTCTTCCTGGAGGACGTGCCGGTCGACTACATCAAGAAGGTCTTCTCGGTTATGCACCGAGCGTCCCACCACCAGTTCCAGGTCCTGACCAAGAGGGCGGACAGGTTGGCGGAGCTGGCGCCCCAGCTCACCTTCACGCCGAACATCTGGATGGGGGTCAGCGTCGAGAATGCGAAGTACACCTGGCGAATCGACGAGCTGCGGCGGGTGCCGTCCCAGGTCCGGTTCTTGAGCATCGAGCCGCTGCTCGGGCCGCTGGAGAACCTAAACCTCAAGCACATGCACTGGGTGATCGTCGGCGGCGAGAGCGGCCACCACGCCCGGCCGATGGACCCAGAATGGGTCCGCTCAATTCGACAGCAGTGCCGACGCGCGCGCGTGCCCTTCTTCTTCAAGCAGTGGGGGGGCGTCCAGAAAAGCCGTGCCGGGAGGCTTCTCGACGGCCGTACGTGGGATGAGATGCCCAAGCTGATGGCGGCCAGCTGAACCAGAGTGGTACGGTGATTTCGGCTGGATAAACCGGTCAGCGGCGCCGCGGATGCGGCGATCGTTCACATAGCGGTCGGCGGAGCCGACACGCGCAAGGAGAAGTACGATGGCGAAGTTCATCGTGGAGTCCCCGTACGTCCGCAGGTTGCCAGACCCTGTCTTCGGGCCCAACGCGCAGCGGACGATCTTCATGGTGCCGGTGCATGCGGTACCCACCGGCATCCCGCGCGACCCCAACCCCCGCGCCCCGGACATCAACAAGTCGGTGTGGAAGGACATCAGGCGCCACCTCCTCAACGAGGAGGGCGAGCCCAACACCTTCCACCTCAAGAACAAGGGCATCACCATCTTGGCGTCCGAGGTGGAGAAGCTCTCGGAGGAGAAGTACGCGCTGCACTTCGAGCCTGGCGACGGAATCGTGGACGGCGGGCACACGTACGAACTCCTCACTGACGCCGCGGATGACATCGCGCGCCTCGGCGCGTCGGACGTGCCCCTGAAGCAGTTCGTGAAAATCGAAGTGCTGACCGGCTTGCCCGCGAACCTGGTCACGGAGATTGCGGGAGGCTTGAACACCGCCATCCAGGTGCAGTCCTACTCGCTCGAAAACCTGCGTGGCAGCTTCGACTGGCTCAGGGCTGCCCTCGACACCAAGTCGTACGGAAAGCACGTCGCGTTCAGAGAGAACGACGACGGCCTGATCGACGTCCGCGATGTCCTGGTCCTGCTCGACCTCTTCAACATTGCCGAGTTCCCCAACGCCAGCTCCGAGTACCCCCTTCGCGCGTACGGCTCCAAGCAGAACGTGCTCGAAAGCTACGTGGCGCACCCCGAGCACTACAAGGCGCTGGAGCCGCTGCTCCACGACATCCTTTCGCTCCACGATCTGATCGGCAGCGAGGCGCGTAGCAAGCACAACGAGACGGGCGGCAAGGCCGGAAGCTTGGCCTTCGTCGAGGACAAGAAGAAGGGCACCTTCGACTTCCCGTTCTTGGGTAGGAAGAGTGAGTACCGCCTGAGCCGGGCAGCCCTCTTGCCGATGCTCGGCGCATTCAGGTGGATGGTGAAGTCGAATCCCACCTCGGGGAAGCTCGAGTGGGACGGCGGCTACTCGATGGTGCTCAAGGTCTGGGAGGCGGCGGGCGGCGAGTTGATGCGCGCCACGCAGGTGACCAGCGCAGAGAACAACCGGCTGGTTCATGCCATCGGCCGCGCCAGGAACCACTGGCAATCGCTCCACAACATCGTCGCGAAGCACCACCTCATGATGACCAGGCGGTAGCTGTTGATGTTGTGCCCTGCCGCCCCTGCAGCCATTGGGGGGCGGCAAGGTGCTCCCCGTGCGATGTGTCTCTGAGGACCGCCGTGGATGGAGGAGACGATGTTCAACCAGATCAACAACGTTGATGCGCTCCCGAAGGCGGGCGGCAACTACGAGAGCATCGCTCTCGACTTCAAGACCAAGTACAAAAGGAACGGCCCTCCACCCGGAAACTTCGACCAGTTCGAGATGGCGAAGGACGTCGCGATGTTCGCGAACGCGAACGGAGGGGTGATCCTCGTTGGTGCGAGAGAGAGCCCGGTATCAGGCGTACTGGACGGGTACGAACCGTTGACACCAGAGGATGCCAAACACCACGCCGATGCCTTCAACGACGCGATCGCGGATAGGTGCCACCCGAAGCCGCTCGTCGACCTGGCTGTCTTGGACGCACCGAGCGGCGTCAACCGCGTCGTCGCCGTGAACGTGTGGCCCTTCCCGGGACAGGTCGTTGGTGTTGGCGTCGCGGCAGCCGCGCTGACGGCTATGGCGACCGGGCCTTCGTCTTCCCTCTTCGCGTTGGGCGCAACTGCACGTTCATCAGACCGGACCAACTTCCCATGCTCATGCTCCCCGATGTTCGGCGCACTGCGATCCTTCTCGACCAGGTTCTCGGCAGCGGGCGGAACAAGAAGATCCAGGTGTGGCTCGGTGCCACTCCCGAAGGACTCGATCTGGAGCGCGTTGATGCCATGAAGAACGTCGCCATCTTTCGAGGTGCAGATGGACCACTGCCCGGCGTTCCCGGCAGCGGCAGCCTCGGTACGTTGTCCGTACAGGTCCCATTCGAGGCGGTCCGCGCGATCTGGCAGTTGTCGTCCGGCGAGTGGGAAATCCTGCTGTCTGGCACGATCGAGAGGAGTGGTGGGGCCCTCCGGTACATGCCCCTTGGCGGGAAGTTCCCGTTGGTGAAGAGCACCCTCCGATGAGCACCGTGGCCTTCTTCGCGTCGGGCGATGCCGATCCGTCCTACGAGAACATCCGCGACTCGGACCTGTTCACGGACGTGAAGGCGCGCATCGAGGAGCTGTGGCCACGTTTCGCGGCGGTGTGCGGTGACCCTCAGGCCAAGTTCCTGAGCGAAGCCAGAACGACCTTCAACGCCCGTGTGTGGGAGATGTACTTGGCCTGCGTCTTGATGGACCACGGCCTGCAGCTCACCAAGCCGCCCTCCAACGGCCCCGACGTGCTCGCCGACACAGCGGGCGGGAGGCGCCTCTGGGTCGAGGCGGTCGCTCCCGGCACGGGGAAGGGCGACAACAAGGTCCAGCGCATCGTGGGCCAGGTCGGGAAGTCGCGCGGCGGCGGGACGTGGCAGCAGTACAATCTCGACCACGACAAGCACATGCTGCGGTATCTGAAGGCCTTGGAGGACAAGCTCGGCCAGCTCCGCGAGCGTCTCGCAGCCGGCGTCGTACAGCCGGATGACTGCTACGTGGTCGCGATCAGCGGCGCCAACCTCCCGGACGCGGACCTGAACCAGGAGGTCCCCTACATCGTCAAGGCGCTCCTGGGCATCGGGGACGCCGTGATGACCGTCCCGATCGGGAGCGAAGGCGTTGATGTTGATGTTTCCCATCCGCCCCGATCTGCGATCAAGCAGTCGGAGAGGCGCGAGGTGGTCGCGGGCCCTTTCTGGACCGACGAGTACAAGCTCATCTCGGGGGTGCTCTTCTCGCCGTACGACATCGCGAACACGCCGGCCCACATGGGTGATGATGACCTTCTGTTCGTCCACAACCCCATGGCGACTTCGCCGCTGCCGCACGGGACGATGACGTTCGGCAGGGAGGTGTGGTCGGAGGCGGGCTCCGAGCACTACGTGCTGGTCGGGAATAACTTCCGGACCGTCAAGGGCAAGAGGCCCAACTTCTTCCGCGCAGCGGGGTGACCGGGAGCATCACAAGCGCCACGCTCGCAGGCCCTTGGACGACTCTCTCCCTGCATGCGCGGGGGCCGAGCGAGCCGCCACCGCGACCCCAATATTTCAGCGAAGCCAGGTTGTTGGCACCCAGGTGCCGCCCAGGCTCACGAACCGCTGGCCCCACTTTTCGTACGGCAGATATTCGCTCGCGGCAGGGCAGTCACCTGCGCGAACCCGGACGATCTGAACGCGAGCGACGCCTCCGAAGAGGAGAATCTCGCCGTCGACCCTCGCGAAGTTTCGCACCTCCTGCGACACCAAAGGACTGTTCGCAGTGAAGTCCGGGAGAGTGCGCGGATCGATGATGCTGGCGCCACACGCGGTGGTCGCGAAGTAGGGCAACGAGCAGCCGAAGCTCCACGTGTGAACAATCTCGATATCCCACACCGCCACGAGGCCATCCTGACGACCAGCAGACGTGGCGAAGTAGCAGGCGACGTCGGGCAGCACGGTGAACGATCGAGCGTGGTCCGTGAGCTGACTCCGGACGTGGCCGATGGTCGTGCGCGAGGCCGCAGCTGCTACCCACTCGTTGAACCCGTGAAGGGGCCTTCGCGCGGCGATGATGCCTTGGTGCGCGAGCGGGTCCCCGGACCGGCTGATGCCCCGAAACAGCCGCAGGTAACCGCGATCGAGCTGCGGGCCCGCCATCCGTACGGTCTGCACGATCATGCGTCGCCTCCAACAGCCATCAAATAACGGGCATCCACCTGCCCTGCATGGCCTCGAGTGCACCCACGGAAGGCCAACGACAAGAGCTTCGCCTCCGAGAACTGCAAGGTCTTCGTGGAGGTCCCACCCTCGCGGCTGTACCTGGAGCTCGACGGCCTCCGAGTCCATGTCGCAAGCGGGCGGCTCTCACCGACCGCAGAGTCCTCAGCTCCCGGCCTTCTCGCTGCCCGAGGCCGAAGGCTCCTCGGCCGGCGCGAGGGCCGCTTCGATGCGGCGGACCACATCGTCTGGCGCCTGCCGCCACTCGCTGGCGAGCACAACCTCCACACTCCAGCCGAAGGTACGGAGAAGCGCCGGCCGGACGCGGTGGCGTTCGTCGGCATCTCCAGTGGAGTAGTGGGCGTCGGTGTCGAGGAGCACGGCCAGCCGGTGGTTGGCGTCGTCGTGGCGGCGCACGGCGAGCTCGCAGCGGAATCGCGACCCGCCCACGCCGCGCTCCACCTTCCAGCCGCGGGCCTCAAGGGCCTCGGCCAGCGAAGCAGTCGCGGCATCCATGGTGTTGGCGGCGTGCTCGGCCTCGCGCGCGGTTGAAACGCCGCGCAGCGCGGCGCGGGCGTCGGCATCGTCGCCGCGGGAGAGCGCGGCGGCGTAGCGCAGGTAGCCGCGGAGCGTGCTCGCGCCTGTGTTGTAGTCGTTGGTGATGTGCGCGTCGTCGATGGAGCTCACCACGGCCAGGTGGTGGCGGGCGCGCGAAAAGATCACGTTGAGGCGCTTCTCGCCGCCGCGCTTGTTGATGGGGCCAAAGTTCATGCGCATCTGGCCGTTGGCGTCGGGGCCGTAGCAGATGCTGAGGATGATGATGTCGCGCTCGTCGCCCTGGACAGTCTCCAGATTCTTCACGAAAAGCCCGCAGAACTGATCGTCCTCGGTGCGCTCGTACTCGGCCTCGAGCCGGGCGCGGAACTCGGCATCCCGCTCGGCCACGCGCCCCAGCGCGGCCTCGATCTCGCCCTGCTGGGCCTCGGAGAAGGCCACGATGCCGACGCTCTGCTTGGTCTCCGCGAAGAGCCCGCGAAGGAGCTCCGCGATGTACTCGGCCTCCATGCGGTTGGTGCGGCTGTCGTAGGTGGCACCGTCGAGCCGGTGGTGGCTCACCGAGCGCTCGAGGAGGAGCCGCGCGCCGTTGAAGCCCGCGGCCGCGCTCGCGGCGCGAATGGGTGCACGCGACACGCTCCGGCCCGGGGTGGGCACGGTGGCGAGCTTGCCCTCGTAGAAGGCTTGGTTGGAGAACTGGATGAGGGCTTCGTCGCGGCTGCGATAGTGCCAGCCGAGCATCGTCGACGGCAGGGTGCGGGCGGCGTGGGCGAGCAAGCTGTCGGCGTCGAGCTCGTAGGAGATAGCCTGGCCGCCCTCGTGGAAGGTGACCGCGGTGCCGTCCTCGTCGGGCGCGGCGCCGAAGAAGTTGGTGGGCGGGAGCTGCATCTCGTCGCCCACGACGATGCACTGCTCCGCGCGGTGGATGGCGGGGATGGCGTCTTCCAGGGGGATCTGGCTGGCCTCGTCGAAGATGACCACGTCGAAGTACTCGCTCGCGAGCGGCAAGGTGTCGGCCACGCTCAGCGGGCTCATCAGCCACACTGGCTTCAGATCGCGGATCACCAATCCCGTCGGGCCGGTCATGAGCTCGCGGATGGCCTTGAAGCGCATCACCTTGCCCATCTCGTGCTCGAGGTCGCGGCGGCCGGCGGAGTAGTCGCGCTTGAAGGCCTTGTGGTCTGCGCTCTGCCCCGCCGCCGACTGCGCCGCCCGCTGCACCCGCTCCAGGAACGCCAGCCGCGCGCGTTCCACCACGTGCGCGGCGTTGGCCTTGCGCAGCCGGGAGTGGGCGGCGTCGAGCTGCTCCTGCAAGAGGCCCACCGCGCGGCCGGTGAGCGCGGCGGTCGTGGGCTGGGCATGCATGGAGGACACGATGGCCCGCTCGCACACCGCCCACTCCAGGCTCTCCGGCCGGAGCGGAAGCTCGCGCAGGGCATCGGCCACCCGGGGCGCGCCCACACGCAGCGCTCCCAGCACCCGACACAGCTCGGGCAGGCTCGCAGCCTTCTGGCTCAACGTCGTGAGCTCGCGTTGCAGTTCGGCGAGGGTGAGCCGCTGATGGCCGTCGAAGAGCGCGCCCAGCTCGCCGCTGAGCCGCTCCACCTCGGGCGCGTAGGCGGCGAGCGTCTCTGCCCAGGGGCCGGCATCGGGAGCGACCAACTCGGCCTTGAGGGCGCGTTCCGCGCTCGTCCAACTTCCCCGCGCGTCGAGCTCGGCGACCAGCGTCTGCGCGCCGTCGAGATCCGCCAGGCCGAGGGCCTGCGAGCCCTCGCGCCGCGCCAGCTCCAGCGCGTCCTCGGCCTGGTAGCGGGCGTCGAGCAGCTGCAGCGCGGAGAGGTATGGCGGCGGCACCAGCGAGGCGCGGAAGTCGAAGCGCTCGCGCAGGATGCTCCGCAGCCGCCAGAAGCTGGGGAAAAAGAATCGCAGGAGCTTCTCGTGCCAGCGCTGCGCGAGCGCGGTCACCGCCGCGAGATCCGCGCGGGAGATGGGCGTGCGCCAGGCCGCGGCGGCCTTCAGCGCGCCAGCCACCAGCTCTGACTTGGTGGCGATGGTCGCCAGGGTCTGCTTGAAGCGCCGATAGAGCTCGCTGCTCGAGTCCAGGAGCGCGAGGGCGCCAGCCTTGGCCAGCGGCTGGACGCGCGCCGCCAGCCGCGTTCGCTCTACCGCCGCGGCGAGCACGAGCGCGGTCCCGTCTCGGCCGACCGCGTTCGGCGTCCGCGACAGCTGCTCCAGCGCAGGCACCAACTGCTCGAGAGCGGTGGTCACCAGCTCGATGGGCCGCTCCGCGCGCAGCACGTCGTCGCGCAGCAAGCGCGCAGGATGGCGCGCGAGCACGGGCTCTTCGCCGAGCGCCACGAGCAGCTTCGAGAGGCGGGCCACCTCGTCGCGGTGCGGGAGCAGCTCGCGGTGCAGCGGCAGCCGCTCGGTCTGCGCGGGCGCGAGCTCCACCTTCGCGTTGCCGAGCTCGATGGACCGCCGCACCACCTTCACCAGCGGCTCGGTGCTGCCCTCGGCGGGCGCGGTCATCCACTGGTCGAGCCGGGTGAGCTCGCCCAGCGGCGTGGCCACTTCTGCGAGCCGCACCTCGCGATCTGCGGGCGGCGGCGGCTGGTCCGCCGAGCCCATCCACGCGTCGTACGACTGCTTGAGCGCGCCCACGAAGCTCTTCTTGTCGCCCTGCGAGTCGTGGATGACGGTGGTGAGCCGATCGAGGCCGAGCTGGCGCAGCCGGTAGAAGACGACATCCAGCGCCGCGCGCTTCTCGCACACGAACAGCACGCGCTTGCCGCGGGCCACCTGGTCCGCGATGAGGTTGGTGATGGTCTGCGACTTCCCCGTGCCCGGCGGCCCTTGAATGATGAAGCTCGCGCCAGCGCGCGCGCGAGCCACCGCGGCCTGCTGGGTGCCGTCGGCGGCGACGACCGTGAACTGCTCGGCGAGCGGCGCCGGCGACAGCGGCTGCAGCGCGGGCCGGGCGTCGGCCGAGAAGAGCTGATCGAAGGGCTTGTTCGGCCGCTCCTCCGCGAGGAGTGCGTCGTAGTCCCGCACCAGCGACATCTTCTGGTAGTCGAAGTTACCCAGCGTGACGGTCGTGAGATCGAAGCCCCAGCGGTACGGGCCACCTTCGTCGCCGGCCTTGCGCAGCGAGAAGAGCTCCTTCTCGAGCACCCGCTCCGATTGCGAAGCGGCCATCTGGGTCACGCGCGGGCGCGGCTTCTCGAACATCGCGGCCGCGGGCGCCTCCGACGGCGAGACGCAGAGCGCGAACAGCCGCAGCCCCAGCGGCTGGAAGTTGTCACGGCGGTAGCTGTACTCGAGCCCGTCGCGCGAGCGCACCCCGCGGCCCGAGAGCTGCCGGCGCTTGCGGAAGGCGTCGAGGCGGCGCAACACGCGCGCGTGCACCAGATCGATGGCCGGCTGGTCGATGCGCTCCAGCACGACCGCCGGCTCCGACGCCTGGATCTGCTCGGTGAGCACCGCGAAGAGCCGCTCCAAGCTGCCCGGCTCGGCGAGGTTCACCGCGTCCGGGAGCCGAATGCCGTACGTCTGCGCCAGCACGTGGCGCAGCACCGGGTTCACCTCGGCGAGCTCGGAGGTGGCGGTGAGCAGGTAGGCGTCGCGGACGCCCTTCTTGCGCGTGAGTTCCACCGGCACCAGCAACAGCGGCGAGTGCACGCGCTCCTCGGGCGCGTTCTTGAGGTCGTGCCAGTGCAGAAAGCAGATGGCCAGCTTGAGCGAGGAGAAGCCGTACTCCGTCTTGGCGCGCGCGGCCGAAGTGCGCAGCTTGTCGAGGGCAGGCGCGGCGAAGGGATAGTCCTCGAAGCGCAGCCACTTCCCCAGCGAGAGCGGCTCGTGGTGGGCCAGCGCCTCCACCAGCGGCGGCCGACAGGTGAGCAGCGCGTCGGCGGAGACGTTGCGAATGTCGAGCACCAGCGGCACCGAGAGCTCGGTGAGGTCCAGCGACTGTGCGGTGGGCTTGAAGTAGAGGAGCCGGTTGCGCCGGGTGAGGTCAAAGAGCTGGCTGCGCAGGCGCTCGCAGATCACCCCGCGGCGGCTCTGCTGGGTCTTGGCCACTAGCCCGCGGATCTCCTCGAGGTCGAGCTCGGGGCGCAGCTCGTGCTCGCGGTGGCGCTCCAACGCGGCGAGCAGGCTGCGCAGATCCGGCGGGCGCTTGGACCGATCGAGATCGGTCATCTGCTCGATGGCGCGCGCCACCATGGGGTGGATGCGCGGGTTGCGGCGCCGCACGTCGCGGCGGGCGTCAACGAATGTGCGCAAGTGATCGGCGTCGCCGAGGTTCTCGTCGAGGGCAAGGCTCGCGAGGATGAGTCCGAGCACGTAGATGTCGGTGAGCGGATCCTGGTGCTCGAGCTCGTGCTCCCAGCACACGTAGCCGGGCAGGTACACAGGCCGCGTCAGCGGCGCGCCGCGCTCGCCCACCGCGAGGTCCTCGCGCTTGAGGCCATCGTCGGTCTCTTCGGTGCGCAGCCGCGAGCGGACTCGGAGCGCGCCCGAAGGCCCGTCCGTCAGCGCGGCCAGCTTCTGCGTCGCCTTGCGCGGCGGCCCGCAGCGCGCGTTCTCGAACCAGAGCCGGCCGCCGAGAGAGAGCACGTCGGCCGCGCCCACCAGCGGCGCCACCAGGCCGCGATCGTGGACCTCGAGCACCTGGCGCAAGAGCGGGAGCGCCGCCCCGAGGACATCGTCGGTGCTTCGCTCGTGCTCGCTGCCGCCCAGGAGCTCGGTGAAGGGCACGGGCGCTTCGGACTGCGGACTCGCTGCGGGCGCGGTCAAGGCGTGTCTCCCTGCTGCGCGGCGCGCTCGAGCAAGGCGGGGAAGCCCTTGCGCAGCTCCTCGAAGGCCGTCTTTCTCAGCTTCAGCTCGTCACGCGCGACCTTCTCGAAGCTCTCCGTGAGCGCGAGCGCGTCGGCGGTGGTCCAGGCGTGGGCGAGCGCCACGTCGCCGAGCACCTCGTCCACCAGCGCGAAGTCGAGGAGCACGTACGCGAAGTACTCGCCCACCGAAGCGTCCGCGGTCCCCTCCGGCCACGCCGGCTGCGCCTGCTCCACCGGCTCCAGCCTGGGAAAGAACGCGCGCGCGTGGGCCATCACCGGCTCGGTGCGGAACCAGCTGGGCGCCACGATCCGCGCGATGAGCGCGCGGGTCTGCTCGGTGAGCGCGAGCTGGTCCAGCACGTCGAGGGCGTCGAAGGTGGTGGGCCCCTGGACCATCTTCGCGATCGTCGGCTCGGCGTCGGCGCCCAGGGCGTGCCAGAGCGAGATGGCGCGCGCGCGAACGAACGTCTCCGGATGCGACGTCCCTTGCGAGCTGAGCGACTTCTTTGCGAACAGCTCCTCCGCCTGGCGCACGTAGGCCGCGGGATCCACCTCGGACAGGCCGGTGTGCACCTTGACCAAGCAGCTCACCACCGCGAGCGGATCGCCGCAGGCGAGCAGCGAGCCGCGGTCGGCGAAGATCTCCGTGTAGCGGCGGGCGCGCACGGCGGTGCTCACGAAGCTCGGCTCGGCGCCATGGTGCGAGGCGATGCTCTCGATGAGCTCGCTGGCCACGCGCAACGAACCTTCGTCCAAGCGCCAGAGCACGGCGTGCGCGAGCTCGTGGCCCACCAGCGCGGTGAGCTCGAGGTCCGTAAGCGTCGAGAGGATCGGCCCGCTGAGGACCACGTGCGCCTCCCCGGGGATGAAGCAGAGCCCGGCGTTCATGCCCACGCCTTCGTGTGCCTGGTAGAACGTCACCGGCAGGTTCAGCCCCAACGCCTCCTGCGCGCGCTGGGCCGCGGCATAGAGCCCCGGGTGCGCGGCGGGCTCCATGCGATAGCTCGACTGCAACAAGCTCAAGCGGACAGCGTCGGCCTGCTCCGCGGCGAACCCGTCGGACGCGAACCATTGCCAGCGGCCGCTCTCGCGCTCTCGCAGATGGTTTCGAAGGCGAATCAAGTACTGCGGAGGCTCAAGCACGGGCATGGAAGCCCATCCTAGCCAGTTACAGGGTTTTGGAGCCCTTCGAGTCGTACACAGGTCATCGCCGGCTCCCGCATTACAGTGCGCTTGGGCGCTACCGGCAGCCAGAGGCTGCGGAGCGTCACACGCACTGGGAACACACGAACCTCGCCCTCAGCACAGATGCGATCTGTGCAGGTGACGCGCCATGGCCGCGGCAAGGCCACAGCGCGCCTGGTCGTCCTCGTCGAGCTGGGCGGCCTCGAGTTCTGCGTGGAGCGCCACGCAAGTCGCGCAGCCCTCGTGCAAGCCGTGCAAGTCGATCTGCCGAAAACGGGCTTCGACCGGCCCATCGCCCTGCCCCGCTCGTTGCCAACCCCGCGAGACTTCTCGATCCGCCTCCCCGCCAACAGGCACCGACTGGAGCCGCTCGGCGTGTTCGATTCCTTCCGCGCTCATCCGGGGCCCCAGGTCATGCGACCTGGGGCTTCGACTTTTCCGGGCCCGCTCAGAACGGGCAGGTGCTGCCGAACAGGTACGACTGCGGCGGGCAGGAGCCGTCGCCGCAGCGGCAGACGGCCTTCGCGGGCGTCGAAGCCTCCAATCCCATGCTGTCCCGCCGCGCGTTGGACGTCGACGGCGTTCTTGGTGCCGTGGAACTCGGCGGTCGGTCAAGCGGCAGCGGCGCGGACCAGGTTCAGCACGGCGACGAAGTGCAGCGCCGCGCCAATCAGCGTCAGCGCGTGGAACACCTCGTGGTACCCGAAGACGCGGGGCGACAGGCGCGGCCACCGGGTGGCGTAGGCCAGCGCGCCCAGCGTGTAGGCGATGCCGCCCACGAGCAGCGGTCCAAACGTCTCCGCGCCCAGCGCATGGACTGCGGTGCTGAAGTACGGCACCAGCGTCCAGCCCACCGCGATGGCGAGGATCGCCCCCACCACCTTGGGCGCCTGCACCCAGAAGAGCGACTGCAGGATCCCCAGCGCGGCCCCGCTCCACACGCAGAGCAGGAGCCGTGTGCCCTGCGCCTGCGGCAGCCCGAGCAGGGCGATGGGCGTGTAGGTCCCCGCGATGAGCACGAAGATCGACGCGTGATCCGCGCGACGCATGCGGGCCCGCGCGCGGGGACTCCAGCGGACGGTGTGGTACGTGGCGCTCACCGTGAAGAGCGCCACCAGGCTGGCCGCGTAGAGGCCCGCTGCCAGCGCGGCGCGCGCACTCGGCGCCACCGCCACCAGCACCGCGCCGGCACCGAGGGCCGTGGCCGCCGCGAACTGGTGCAGCACCCCGCGCAGGCGCGGCTTCTCCACCGGCCTCGCCGCGTCCAGGGCGCTCATGCCTCGCTCCCGGAGGGCAGCGCCGCGCCCTCCCGCGGGATGAGCGCCGCCCGGTGGATGGTGCACAGCCCCAGCTTCTCCAGCGCCACGCAGCTCGCGTAGCCGAGGTCGATCTCCGTGCGCCGGTGCGAGAACGACGCCGAGCCGGGATGGGCGTGGTGGTTGTTCTGGAAGCCCTCGCCAAAGATGAGCCACGCCGCGAGGTGGTTGTTGCGCGAGTTGTCCCGGGTCTCGAAGTTGCGGCCGCCGATGGCGTGCCCCAGCGCGTTCACCAACCCGCCCTGCACCGGGTGGCTCATCATCCCCAGGAGGTAGGCCACGCCCAGCAGCCAGCCCACGCTCACGCCCAGGAACATGCCCACCGCCGCGTGCACCGCATAGGGCAGCCACCAGAGGCCGGAGCGGTTGAGCACGTTGAGGTCGAAGTCGAGGTCCTTGGCGTAGCGCATCACCTCCGGGTCCTTCTTGAGCAGCGCCACCAGGATGCGCTCGTAGCTCCGCAGCTGCTCCAGGCCGATGCCCAGGAGGCCCACGTTCATGGGCGAGTGCGGATCGAGCGGGGTGTCGGAGTGCGCGTGGTGGAGCCGGTGCATCACCACCCAGGCGCGCGGATCCAGGCCGGTGAGCCAGTTGCCGCCCACCACCAGCGCCCGCTTCAGCCGCGGGTGCAGGGTCACCGACTGGTGCGCGAGCGCGCGGTGGTAGCCCACGGTGATGGTCAGGACGTTGGCCAGGTACGCCGCGACAAAGACAGCGAGGCAGAGGACGAGGTACATGGAGCACTCCCAGTGAGCCTGGTTACCAATAAGTAAGCTACGCGCCGGTAAGTTACTCACCGGTAGGTCCGGAGTCAACATGGGCGGGAAGAAGCGTCTCTCCGCGGTCGAGCGCCGGGTGCAACTGCTGGAGATCGGGCGCAAGGTCTTTGCCCAGCGCGGCTACGAGGCGACCTCGCTCGACGAGGTGGCGGCCAAGGCCGGCATCTCCAAGCCGATCATCTACGAGCACTTCGGCGCCAAGGAGGGGCTCTACGCGGCCATCGTGGACCACGAGCTGGAGGCACTCGTGCGGCGGGTGTCACAGGCCGTCTCCCACGGCTCGCCGAGGGCGCGCTTCGAGGCCGCGGTGCTGGCGTTCCTGGTGTACGTGCGCGACGAGCCCGAGGGCTTCGCGGTGCTCACCCGCGACTCGCCCACCGCCTCGCGCTCCGGCCTCACCCGGGTCATCGACGACCTCGCCCCGCGCGTGGGCGACATCTTCCAGAGCGAGTTCCAGCGCGCGGGCTACCCGGCCAAGGTGGCGCCCATCTACGCGCACGCGCTGGTGGGCATGGTGACCCAGGTCGGGCAGTGGTGGGCCAGCGAGCACAAGCCGTTCGCGGTGGAGCACGTGGCCAAGCACGTGGTGGCCCTGGGCTGGATGGGCCTGCGCCACCTGCCCCAGGAGCCCGAGCTCACCTCGGCCCGGAGCGGGAAGAAGAAGTAGGGACCCCGACGCTCCGCGCACCGTCGCGCCCGCAATGGGCGGCGGTCGGCGCTCCTCCAGCGCACCCAGGCGCTCGGGAACCCTGCGGCCGACATTCGATCTCGACCCGGCAGGCGCCGGATGCGCATGCCACCACGTCGGAGACGCAAATCATGCACCGCTTGGGTCTGGAATCGCGGAGTCGGCCCCACGACTCACGCTTGGCCTCGCGCTCGCATTGGCGTTCCTCGCGGAGCGCACGTGCCCTCAGAGATCGCCACCTGGCTGCTGCCACCGAGTCGCCTGCTTCCCCAATTGGGCGCGCGCGAGGGCGGACTCTCGTCTCCCGAGGCTCGCTTGCGGCTGGAGCAACACGGGCCCAACGAGCCCGTGCCCCACGTCCACAAGGGCCCCGCAGTCGCGGTTCGGTCATTCCTTGCCAACCCGCTGATGGTGATCCTGCTCGCGGCGAGCGTGGTCTCGGCGCTCCTCGGAGAGCCGGTCGACGCGCTGATCATCTTCGCCATGATCGCCCTCGGTCTGGCGCTGAACGTCCTCCAGACCTATCGCTCCCAGCGCACCATCGAGCGGCTCCGCGCGGGACTGGCACCCACCGCCACGGTGCTTCGCGATGGAAATTGGTGCGAGCTCCCGCGCCGCGAGGTGGTCCCCGGAGACGTCTTTCGTCTCTCGGCGGGCGACCTCGTCCCGGCCGATGCGCGCCTCCTGGAGAGCCGCGACCTCCACATCAATCAAGCGGCGCTCACCGGCGAATCGCTGCCGGTCGAAAAGGACGTGCTCGACGCCACCTCGACCGAGCTCCTCTCCAACCACTCGGTCGTCCTCTTCGGTACGTCGGTCGTGGGAGGCACGGCGACCGCCGTCGCCTTCGCAACGGGAAAGGACACCGCCTTCGGCGACATCGCGTCGGTCATCGCCGCGCGCCCGCCGGAGACGGAGTTCGAACGCGGCGCCTCGCGCTTCGGCCTCCTCATCATGCGCACGGTGTTCGTCCTGGTGATTGCCGTGGAGCTCGCCGCGCTCGCCGCGGGACGGCCAGCCTTCGAGTCTCTGCTGTTTGCCGTGGCGCTGGCGGTGGGCCTCACGCCCGAGTTCCTGCCGATGATCTCCACGGTCACCCTCTCGCGAGGGGCCCAGCACATGGCCAGCAAGCAGGTGCTGGTGAAGAACCTGGCCGCCATCCAGAACTTCGGGAGCATCGACATCCTCTGCTGCGACAAGACCGGCACCCTCACCAGCGGCGAAATGCGCCTGGAGCAGCACCTCGATCCGTTTGGCGCCCCGAGCGAGCGCGTCTTCCTGCTCGGCTATCTCAACTGCCTGCACCAGACCGGAGTCCAGAACGGGCTCAACGAGGCGGTCCTCGCGCAGGCGACGTCCCGGAACCCGCTCGACGCCGCGGTTCTCGGCCACGGCCAGCCGGACGTGCACAGCTACCGCAAGCTCGACGAGATCCCCTTCGACTTCGAGCGGCGGCGCCAGTCGGTCGTCGTCGAGTGGGGCCAGCAGGAGCGGCTGCTCATCACCAAGGGCGCGCCCGAGGCCGTGCTGGAGCTCTGCACCTCGATCGAGCTCGAGGGCAAGTGCGAGCCACTCACCGATGCGTCTCGCGCGCGCACGCGCGCCACCTTCGACGGCTTGAGCCGCGAGGGCTTCCGCATCCTCGCAATCGCCACGCGAACGGTTCCGGTTCAAGCGGCCTATGACAAGCGCGAGGAGCACGACTTCGTTCTCAACGGCTACCTGGCGTTCATCGACCCGCCCCTCGAGCGCACCGCCGTGGCGCTCCAGGCGCTGCACCGCGACGGCGTCGAGGTGAAGATCCTCACCGGCGACAACGAGCTCGTGGCACAGCACGTCTGCAAGCAGGTTGGGCTCCACGTGCGCCGGGCGGTGCTCGGGGATGAGCTCAGCCGAACGACGGATGCCGCGCTGGCCAAGGTCGCCGAGGACGCGACAGTGTTCGCGCGCGTCTCGCCAGCGCAGAAGAATCGGATTCTCCAAGCGCTCAAGAGCCATGGCCACGTGGTCGGCTTCCTGGGCGATGGGATCAACGACGCGCCGTCCCTCCATGCGGCCGACGTGGGGATCTCCGTCGCGAGCGGCGTGGACGTGGCCAAGGATGCCGCCGAGATCATCCTCCTCGAGCGGGACCTCGCGGTCCTTCACGCGGGGATCATCGAGGGGCGAAAGGCGTTCGGAAACATCGTGAAGTACCTGCTCATGGAGACGAGCTCGAACTTTGGGAACATGTTCAGCATGGCCGCGGCGTTCCTGTTCCTGCCGTTCCTCCCCATGCTCCCCACGCAGATCATCCTCAACAACTTCCTCTATGACCTCGCGCAGGTGACCATCCCCACCGATTGGGTGGACCCGACCTTCATTCGCAAGCCGCGGCGCTGGGACATCGCCACCATTCGAAACTTCATGCTCGCCGTCGGTCCCATCAGCTCGCTCTACGACTTCCTCACCTTCGCGGCGCTGCTTCGCGTCTTCCACGCGCCGGAGCAGCTGTTTCAAACCGGCTGGTTCGTGGAGTCGCTGGCCACCCAGACCCTGGTGATCTTCGTAATTCGCACCAGCGGCAATCCGTTCCGCAGCCGCCCGAGCCTGCCGCTGACGATCACCACGCTTTCGGTGGTCGCGGTCGGGCTGGTGCTGCCGGTCTCGCCGTTGGCGAAGCTGTTTGGGTTCACGCCACTGCCGGGGTCCTTCTACGGCTTCCTCGTGGTCGCGACCCTGACCTACGTGATGCTCGTGGCCGTGATTCGGGGCTGGATGGTTCGGCGAGAAGCAGGCCGACCCACGCCGCAACCGCCCCGGCCTGAGCTCGCGCCGCCGAGCGACGCGGTGGCGCACGCGTGAGCTTCACCCGCGGGTGCACATCAGGCCGTGCGCCGGGCGCACCTCGTCGGGGTGGGTGAGGTCGGCAGCGCCGGGCCTGCGCGCCCGTCGAGCCCGACAGTCATTGGGCCACCCAGCCGCCGTCGACCGCGATCGCCTGTCCGGTCACGAAGGAAGCCATGCTCGAGCACAGCCAGGTCACCACGTTTGCGATCTCCTCGGGCGTCCCCACGCGGCCCACGGGCTCACCCGCCACGAGCGCGGACTCCATCTCCGGGCGCTGTCGGATCAGGCGGTCCACCATCGCCGTGCGAATCGCGCCTGGGCAGACCGCGTTCACCCGGATGCCGTCTCGGGCGTGCTCGAGTGCCGCGGTCCGGGTCAGGCCGACGATGCCGTGCTTGCTCGCGACGTACGCGGGCAGGTCCCTGAAGCCCACCAGGCCCGCGATGGACGCACAGTTCACGATTGCCCCGCGCCCCTGAGCCCGCATCTGGGCGAGCTCGTGCTTCATGCACAGCCACACGCCCTTGAGATTCACGGCCAGCGTGCGGTCCCAGTTCTCCTCGGTGCACGCGACCGTGGAGGCAAGCTCTCCCTCGATGCCCGCGTTGTTGAACGCGAAGTCCAGCCTCCCGTACGCCTCGAGCGTGTCGCCGAAGAGCCTCGCCACCTCGCTCGCCTTGGCGACGTCTGCCCGGATGAAGCGCGCCTCCCCCCCCTCGCCGCGAATCTGTCGGACTGCTTGCTCGCCAGCCTCGCCCTGCACGTCCGCGAGGACCACCCGCGCGCCCCCCCGCGCGAAGGCCAGCGCGGCTGCCCGCCCGATGCCGGTGCTCGCGCCGGTGACGAGCGCGACGTCTGCCTTCGAAAAGCCCATTGCCGCTCCTGCGAAGCCTGCGGCGAATCTGGGTCGACTCGAGTCGGGTCACAACACCACGAGCGAGGGCCTGCCGCGGCCAGCGCGCTGGGGGCTCGGCCGCCCGCCCTACTCATCCCGGCTGTGCTCCGAGCGGGTTCACTGCCCGTTGCAGCTCACCGAGCTGCCGGGCGGAACGGTCTGGGCAAAGAGCGCTGGAAAGGGAAAAGGGGCCACCTTCATCGTCGAGTTCCCCATCGTCGATGTTGCGCTGAGCGGCGCGGACGACGGCGCCCCCACGCGTCGTCCGACGGGGACGGCCACGCGCTCTGCGAGCCGCAAACGGAGCGCGCGCCCCGCAGGCGCCCAACCCGCCGACGGGGACCGAGCGCCCCTAGCTTCTCGGGAGCGCTGACGCGCGCCGCCAACGGGGAAGCTGAATGCAGATCGACCGCGACTTCGAGCGCACGGTTCACCTGAGCAACGGGCAGCTCGTCCACATCCGGTTGCTGCGCCCCGGCGACGAGCGGCTGCTCCTCGAAGGCTTCAGCAACCTCTCCACCGAGGGCCGCTATCAGCGGTTCCACGGGGCCGTGGCGGAGCTCTCGCCCACGTGGTTGCACTACCTCGCCGACGTGGACCAACGAGACCACATCGCGGTGGGCGCCTACTCGGACACCGCCCCGCAGCACGGCCTGGGGGTCGCTCGGTGCGTGCGCTTTCCCGAAGATCCGACGGCGGCCGAGGTGGCGGTCACCGTGGTCGATCGCGCGCAGCACCAGGGCCTGGGCAGCATGTTGTTCGGCGTCCTCTCGGTCGCGGCCTACGAGCGGGGCATCCAACGCTTTCGTGCGTGCGTGCTGGGAAGCAACGCCAACGCGCTCTCGCTGATCCACGGTCTGACGCCGCTGACGAGCGAGCACTGCAGCCAGGGCGAAGTGGAGATCGGGATGGACGTCGCTCGGATCGCCGAGTCGGTCGCGAGCCTGGAGGGCGACCACCCTGGCCGCGCCTTGCTCAAGCTGGCGGCCCAGGGGCTCGTGTTCCGCCCCCCGAGGTCCAGGATGTCCGCGAGCCCCGCTCCACCCGCGCCGCACTGACGAGAGCTGCGCGCCAGACACCAGAACCCGTCTCGAGACCCTGCTTCCAACGCCGCCAGCTGCGCGGGTTATTGAAACTCGCTTTAGCGCCGCGACGCCGGACCCGAAGGAGACCGGGGCGCACCAGGCAGGGGAAACTCGCGGTGCCAAGAAGGCGCGAGGTACTGAAACCCAAGGGCGCTGGTCCAGCCGCGAATGCTGGCCAGGTCCCGGAAGTCGCCCTCGGGGAAGCCCTGAACGCGGAGCAAGAGGCGCTCCCAGAACGGGTGGTCTCGGTAGTGAAGCTCCCCGGCAAAAGCGCCCACCGAAGCGGGAACGAGGCGCTTCAACCGACGAAGCGCGGAGACGACGTGGCCCCGATCGCGGACGAGGCCTGGGAGGCGCTCATCCCACATCTCCATCCCCACCGCGAAGACGGCGAACCGCCGGTCGAGCAGCTCGGCCTGAAACCGCTCGAGAAAGGCCACGGCCTCGGGGAGCCACCTCCCCCGATAGATCGGCGCGCCCACGATCACGCCGTCGAAAGGCCGAACGTCATCGACCCGATCGACGGGGCTGACGACGATGTCGGCACCCAGGGCCTCGAGCGTCCGGGCAACCTCCTCCGCGATCGATTTCGTCGAGCCGTACCGGGTCACGTACGTCACGAGGACTTGGGGCCGCATGTCCCACCTGCTGGCATTCAGGTAGTTCTGAAATGCGCCAGTGCAACGTATCGCTCGTCACGACAGCGTGTGGTGACGCACGTCCTGGAGCTGCCGGCAGCTCTGGGCGGAAGGCCGGATGCGCGATGGAGATGAGGGCCTCGCCCTGCTCGCGCAGCGTGCGACCGTGCAGGTTCACCGCGCCGCGCTCGGTCACTGACCGGTTGATCGCGGAGACCGTCGAGCGCTGCCGGATGACGTCCGGGGCGTTGGTGCGCTCGCCACCGTGGACTCCACCGCGGGGTTGTCGTCCACGAATGCGGAGAGCCGCGGACCGCCGTTCTCCTGCCGCTCAACTTCGAACCACGGCGACAGGGCAATGCGCGTGGTGCACGGTCTGCTGGCTGACGGAGCCCATGAGGAGGCTCGCGAATCCGCCGAGTCCCCTGTTCCCCACGACCACGAGGATCGCGTCGCGTGACTGGTCCAGGATGGCTTTCACGGGCTGGTCCATGACCACGCGTCCCTCGACCTTCAGCGACGGGTGGAGGTGACGTGCCTTGGAAATGGCCCGGTCCACGTTCTGACAAGCAAGCTCTTCGAAGGCCGTGATGAGCGATGGATTGACGGCGGGCGTGGCCCCGGCGTGCATTCCGATGGGCAGTCCCCAGGCGCTCACCACCCGCAGGTTCGCCCCCCGGAACTCCGCTTCCTGGGCTGCGAACTCGAGCGCCTTGTCCGCGTACGACGAGCCGTCGACGCCCACGACCACTGTCGCCATTGCGGCCTCCCGCTCGAATGCTCGGTGCGTCAGTGCCGGGACTGGCTGGTGGAGCGCGGCCACCGGGCGGTGCGCCGGGTCGCCTTGGGTGCACGGCCCGTCGCGGGCCGCTCTCCGTGCGAGTGAATCCACTGAAGAAGGTCGGTGGTCGTGAGGATGCCCACCAGCTCCTTCTTGTCGACGACGGGTAGGCACCCGATGGAGCGGCCCTTGAGAAGCAGCGCCGCCTTCTCGAGCGGCATGGTGGGGTTCGCCGTCACCACCTTGCCCGTCATCAAGTCCTCGACCGTCATGCGCTGCCTGCCGGAGGCGCCGACCTCACGAAGATCCTGATCCGAGAGCACACCCACCACCCGGCCACGCTCGGTGACAACCAGGTGGTGAAAGCGGCCGTTCTTGAGCCGCCGCCAGGCCTGCTCCGCCAAGGCTCCGGGTGAGATCGTCTCGGCAAGCGGGGTCATCAGTTCGCGGATCCGCATGGTTCTCCCGGTTCACGCCGCGCAGCTGTCCTTGGACCCTTCACCGGCGCGCGGGCGTGGTCTCTTGAAAATGCGCAGCGTCCAGGAGGGGGCCAAGCCCCGCCTGCCAAGGCCGTGGCAGCGAGCCGGCACGGTCCGCGCAGCGTGGTGAAGGGAACGCGGGTGGCTGGCGTCGCGACGTCCACCACGCGATGGGCCTGGCCCCGGAGGTCACGATGGAAACCATTGTCGTCGGCGTGGACGGCTCAGAATGCGCGCACCGGGCACTGCTCTTCGCAGCCGAGGAGGCCGTGTTCCGCCAAGCGGCACTTCGCGTGGTCTGCGCCTGGACGCTGCCGGTCAGCGTGAACGTCGCGGGGGGCCTGGGGCCGCTCGATTCTTCGGTGGTGACCGCATTCCGTGACGCGGCCCGCAAGACGGTCGACGAAGCGGTGGCCGAGGTGCGCCGCAGACAGCCTCACCTCGAAGTCGTGGGACGTGTGGTGAACGATCAACCCGCCAAGGCGATCATCGACCAGGCGCGGGGAGCGACCCTCGCGGTGGTGGGAAGCCGCGGACGCGGCGGGTTCGCCAGCTTGCTCTTGGGTTCCGTGAGTCGGGAAACCGTGGAGCACGCGCCCTGCCCGGTCGTCGTCATCCGTGGGTCAGGGCACGCTTGATCCGCCAGACGCCAAGGGAGCTTCGCGCCCGAGAGCGAGAGCACACGACCTAGTGTGCCGTGGCGCCTGCCACGGGCGGCGGCCTGCGCTCCTCCAGCGCGTCGAGGCGCTCGATGATCGCCGCGTACTGCATCAGGTGGCGCACCCCCAGAAAGCGCTCCACCACCCGCTCATGCCCGCGCTTGCCCATCTGCGCGGCGAGCTCCGGGTTGCCGAGCAGCTGGAGCAGGGCCTTGCCAAAGCCCATCAGGTCGTGCGGATCGCGCAAGAGCAGGCCGCTCACGCCGTCGTCGATCTGATCCACGATGCCGCCGATGGCGCTGGCCACCACCGGGCGCGACTTCCACATCGCCTCGGTGACGGTGAGCCCGAAGCCTTCGCGGATGCTCTTCTGCACCACCACGCGGGCGTGACGCTGCAGCGCGTTCACGATGGCGGCGTTCTCCTCCACGTCGTGCATGGGCAGGTTGGCGAGGTGCACCCGGCCGCGGTGGGCGTCCCGGAGCCCTCGCCAGCCCTCGACCACGGCGTCGAACACCTTTGGCCCTTCGGGGTCGTCGGCCACCGCGTTCACGTGCGGCCCCGCCACGATGAGGTGCACGTCGGGCGGCGCGCCCTCGTCCAGGATCTGCGCAAAGCCGCGCACCACGCCCAGCGGATCCTTGAGCTCGTCCCAGCGCGACACCTGCACCACGAGCGGAGCGTCCCAGGGTGGAGGCGAGCCGTGGGAGAGGACGTCGGCGCAGCGTTCGAGGGGCGCGGTCGTGCCGTCATCGCGATGGAAGAGCGGTGCGGGCTGGGCGCCCGCGGTCTGCACCAGTCCCACGTGGGCCAGGATGCTGCGGATGTCGGCCTCGGGCATCTCGTAGTTCTTGGCCGAGAAGGGATCGATGGACGGCACGATCACGTCCACCTGCGCCTCCAGCCAGGCCGGCACGTACGCCGCGCGCGAGAACACGGCCGAGTGCACGCCGCGCAGGTATGGCTCCAGGAACGCCCAGCCCAGCTCGGTCTGCGCGTTGTGCTTTTCGGTGCCCACGTGCGAGCGCCAGATCACCCGCGCCCCCTCGCGCTGCAGCACCGGCACCAGCCCTGCCGTCTGGGGATCGTGGAGCAAGACGACGTCGCGCGGGTTGATGCGCTCGAGGAGGTCTCGGGTGTTCTCGGCCAACGTGGCTTCGTAGATGGCGCGCTCGTCGAGCCCGAGCGGCGTGCCATCGCCCGACTCGCCGTGCAGCGCGTTGTGCAGCCGCTTGGTGATGTGGAAGAACTCGGGGCCGCCGCGGATCACCAGCCAGCGCACGTCGACGCCGGTGGAGCGCGCATAGGCGAGCAGCGAGCGCAGCATCTCCGCCACGCCTCCGCCGGCCGCGGTGCTGTTCACGTTCCAGATGGTGCGGTCGCGCGCGGTCTCGCGCAGGTAGCGCGCGTGCTCCTGGGCCTCGGCCACGCGCGCCGCCCCCACGATGGGCACGAAGCGCTCCAGCGGCGCCGGCTGGATGGGCACCTCGAGCACGGACTCCATGCGGAAAGCTGGAGGCGGCGCGCGCCCGGGCCAAGCAGCGCCCGCGCGACCATGCGCTCGCTGGGACGGCTTCTGTGCTCAGATGCGCGCATGGCGCGGCTCACCGCAGTCTTCGTGGCGCTCGTCCGGCGCTTCCTGCCCGACCCGTTCGTCTACGCGGCGCTGCTCACCTTCGTGGCCCTGCTGGGCGCGCTCCTCGCCGGCCCGGCCTCCGGCGCGACGGTGCCCGCGAGCTGGCCCGAGGCCTGCCTGGTCGCCTGGTTCGCGGGCGCGTTCAAGATCCTCGAGTTCGCCATGCAGATGGCGCTGATGCTGGTGGCCGGGCACGCGCTCGCGGAGGCACCGGTCGTTCACCGCGGGCTCGAGGCGCTGGCGTCGCGCGCCAGGAACCCGCAGGCGGCGCTCGCGGTGACGGTGCTCGTGTCGCTGTTCGCCTGCTGGCTGAACTGGGGCTTCGGGCTCGTCGTGGCGGCGCTGCTCGCGCGGGAGATGGCGCGGAACGTGGCCGGCCTCGACTTCGCGCTCGTGGTCGCCGCGGCGTACTCGGGGTTCTCGGTCTGGGCGAGCGGGCTCTCGAGCTCGATCGCGCTCACCTCGGCCACGCACGGGCACGCGCTGAACTTCATCGAGAAGCAGACCGGCCACGTGGCGCCGCTCTCGAGCACGCTCTTCGCGCCCTTCAACCTGGTGCCGGTGCTCGTCTGCGCGGTCGCCCTGCCGCTGATCTTCTTCCTCCAGAAGCCTGCAGCCGAGGCGGTGAGTGCGCAGGAAGCGCTGAAGGCACCGGACGTCATCGAGGCGGTGCCTGCGGCCCCGGAGGGTCTGGCCGGCACGCTGGAAAAGCTCCCGCTGACGACGGCGCTGGCGCTGGTGGTGTTCGCGTACCTCGGCGTGCGGCTCGCGCGCGGACAGCTCTCGCCGGATCTGAACACGGTGATCGCGCTCTTCCTCGCGCTGGGGATGCTCCTGCAGCCGCGCGCGCTGGCGTACGTGCGCGCGTGGAACAAGGCGGCGAAGAGCGTGGGGCCGCTCTTGCTGCAGTACCCGCTCTACGGCGGGATCATGGGGCTCATCTCGGCGTCGTCGCTGGTGGAGCGGCTCGCGCACGCGACGGCGGCCGTGTCCACGCGGCACAGCTTCGCGCTGCTGGTCTTCCTCTCGAGCAACGTGGTGAGCCTCTTCGTGCCCTCGGGTGGCGGGCACTGGGCGGTGCAGGGGCCGATCGTGTTGCCCGCGGCGGCGCAGCTCGGGGTCTCACCCGCAGCGACGGCGATGGCCGTGGCCATGGGCGAGCAGACGGCGAACATGATCCAGCCCTTCTGGGCGCTGCCGATCCTGGCGATCGCCGGCCTCGGCGTGCGCGACGTGATGGGCTACTGCGTGCTCACGTTCCTGGTGACGCTCAGCGTGTTCGGGCTCTCGCTGGTGATCTTCACTTAGCGCTGCACGTCGGCCGCGCCGAATCGTTGGGCTGCAGCGTGACCTCGCACGAGCAATCGATGAGATACGGCTCGTGCACCTCGCGCAGCGCATAGCCTCGGAGCTGCAGCTTCGAATTCTCGATGCAAGCCAGGCCCGCGTTCGGGGCACCGCGGAGCTCGAGTCCATCGATGCGCAGCTCCGCCTGGTGCTCCAACGCCAGCCCCGCGAGCCCGGCTTGCTCGATGACCACGTCTTCCATCCGTCCCGAGCCGAGCTGCGCCTCGATCGCAGGGCCCTCGCAGCGCCGCGCGAGCAGATCCTGTCCGTCGACGGTGGACGCATAGAGGAACAGCGCGTTGCCGAAGTCGTCGTGATCCGCGCGCACGTCATCGACGACGAGGTTGCGGAAGTGCACCTTGGCGCCGCGCGCCATCACCGCGACCGTGCCCGGACGCCGGATGCGCACGTCGTCGAGCTCGGCATCGCCGCCGACGAGCATCAGCGCGGCGTCGCGGCTCGGACCGACGGCAGCGAGGTCGTGCGCCACCACGTGGGCCTCCGTCGATGCGACCACCGCGCGCTTGCAGCCCGACGCAATCGCGCCGGTGAGCGTCACCTTGGCGCCCTCGCGAACTTCAACGGCCACGTCGCATCCGGTGAAGACCGGCTCGCCCAGCTCGAGCGTCCCCGCGGATGCGAACGTGCACGAGCCGCGCAGATCGTCGAAGCGCGCATCCTTCAGCGAGACCTTCGAACCGATCGCGTGCACGCCCGTCACCGGGCCCTGGATCTCCAGATCTTCGCCGGTCAGCGTGCCGTCCTTCAGCTCGACTGCGCGACGAAATGGCCCAGCGATGTGGACGCGCTTCACGTCAATCACGCCCGGGCCACGCAGCCCGATCGCCTGGGCGAACGAGCTCTGCAACTCCACGTCGACGAGCTCGCAATGAGCGCCCGCGTCACACACGATGGCCACCTCCGGCTGACCGCGGAGCCTCACGTGCTCGAGCTGCGCCGCGCCTTGCTGAATCTGCACGCCCACGCGTCCACCCTGAACGGACAGGTTTGCGAGCGTCGCGTCGGATCGGATCCGGATCGCCACCTCCGCGTCCGCGGGCGCGGCGAGCACCACCTGACCGTGGCCTTCGAGCCGCACCCGGCGCCCGAGCTCGAGCGGTCCTTCATAGAGCCCGGTCTCGATGGCGATCGTCGCCCCGTCGGGTGCCGCAGCGAGCGCATCGCCCACGCGCGTGAACGGGCGCTCGGCGCTGCCGTTGCCGCCCAGCGGCGCGCCCGCCTGGACGTGCACCACCGGCGTCGCGGCGAAGATCAGCGCGATCCACATGCCGGCGAGGTTCTCACGCCTTGGGCTTGTCCGTCAGGAGCAGCTTCTCGCGCGGTCCGCCGTGCGGCGCAGGCGGCACCTCGCCCGGACGCAAAGCGCGCCGCAGCTCGCCCGTGCCGTAGCGCTCGGCCAGCTCCTCGAGCGAGAGCCCCACGGCCTGCGCGAGCATGGGCATCGCGTCCCGCGCATGCACGAAGACGAGGTCCTCGCCGACGAAGAGCGAGAGGAACAGGCCCTCGAACTCGGGCGCGCGCGCGCCGCGCGACTCCAGGTGGTACACGAGCCGGGGGAGGATGTTCGCGGCCAGGTCGGCGAGCGACGGCTCCCCTTCCACCACCAGCTCGTACGAGAACGGCTCCTCGGCGCCGGCGCGCTCGCGCGCATCCTGGATGGCGGCGTTGGCCTCCCTGGCTGCGGCGCGGTGGAACGAACGGTCGAGCAACGGCTTCAAGGACGGGTCCATGACCCAAGGATGGCGCCGCTCGACGCCGCGCGCCACCCCAAGCGTGCCCGCTCGCCCGACGCGTCGGCGTCAGTTGGTCCGGCTGACGGCAGAGGACTCGTCCTCGTCGGGATCGCCCAGCTCCTCCAGCGGATCCACTGCGCGGCCGTGCCGCCAGACCTCGAAGTGCACGTGCGGGCCGGTGGCGCGCCCGGTGGCCCCGGCGAGCCCGACCGCGCCGCCGCGCTCGATGGCGTCGCCCTGGCGCGCGAGCAGCTGCGAGAGGTGGCCGTAGCGCGTGATCGTTCCGTCGAGGTGGCGGATGGCGACGAGCAGCCCGTAACCCTGGCGGCGATCCGCCTCGACGACGACGCCGCGCGCGGCCGCGGTCACCAGCTCACCCGCGTCGGCGGCGATGTCCACGCCCTCGTGGCGCTTCCAGCTCTGGTGATCCAGCGGATCCAGCCGCGGACCAAAGAGCGACGTCACCTGCGCGGGATGCACGGGCCAGGCGAGGAGATCATCGGCGGGATTGGGCGCGCGCCGCGAGGATCCCAGCCGAGCGCCGAGTGCGCGGCTCCGCGCGTGCGCCGCCGCTTCGAGGCCATCGGGCAACGCGCGGTACGCGCGATGGTCTTCATCGAGCTCGGCCTCCACGGCCACGCGCGCGCGCAAGAGGTCGTTCCGCGACGCCTTGAGCTGGCCGGAGAGCGTCTGATCCACGGCGGCGAAGAGGCCGTTCCAGGCCCGCAGGCCGTCGAGCGGCATGGGCTCTCCGGCGCCCTGCGCGCGCAGCACGCGCTCCACGCCGCCGAAGCGGTAGGTGCTCACCGCGAGCGGCGAGAGCTGGGCACGCGCGGAGATCTCGTCGGAGGTCAGCGTGGCCGAAGCGGCGTTCTCGTCGGCTTCACTCGAGGCGTACCCGGCCTCGGCCCAGCCCATCTTGGGCGCGGGTGTGGAGGCACAGCCACCGAGGAGCGCCAGCAATGGCAAGGCTCTGCGCATGCTCCTCGACGATAGCTCGAATCGTCCCGAGGCCCGGCATCGTAGCTGCCTCGGATCCGTGGATCAGCGCGCGCCTTGGCCCGCGAGCAGGTCGGGCGGCAGCAGCGTGGGCAGCTCCTCGAAGGCGATGAGCCCCTCTTGCACCAGGCGCAGCGCCTCGTCGCGCAAGGGCCGCAGCCCGGCCTGGTGGGCCACCTCGCGGAGATCGTCGACGGCGAGCGAGCGGGCGATCGCGCGCCGCACCGCCGGTCCGGCCGGCAGGTGCTCCACCACGGCGATGCGCCCGTAGGCGCCGTGGCCGCCGCAGGCGTCGCAGCCGCGACCGCGGAAGCACCGGAAGTCGGCGGGCGCGCCATGGGGAAACACCTCGGCCAGGAGCGCCGGGTCGGCCGTGACCGGCGCGCGGCACTGGGGGCACACGCGCTTGGCCAGGCGCTGCGCGAACACGGCCAGCAGCTCGCTGGCGATGGAGTTGGGGTGCATGCCCAAATCGAGCAGGCGCTGCACCGCGTCCACGGCGTCGTTGCAGTGCAAGGTCGACAGCACCAGGTGGCCGGTCTGCGAGGCGCGCAGGGCTTCGAGGGCGGTCTCGCCGTCGCGGATCTCGCCGACGAGGATCACGTCCGGGTCCTCGCGGACGAAGGCGCGCATGGCGCTCGCGAACGCGAAGCCCAGCTCGGGGTGCACCTGCGTCTGCTGCACGCGATCGATCGCGTACTCGATGGGATCCTCGACGGTGATCACCTTCCGCGCGCTGTCCTGGGCCAGGACCTGGAGGCCCGCGTACAGCGTCGTCGACTTGCCGCTGCCGGTGGGCCCCACCACGAGCACCAGGCCCTGAGGGCTGTCGAGGAGGCGGCGGTACGCGGCGGCGGCCTCCTGTCCGAAGCCGAGGTCTTCGATCTGGAGCGGCTTCTGCTCCTGGGGCAGCAGGCGGATGACGGCGTGCTCGCCCCAGAGCGCAGGCTGGGTCTGCACGCGCAGGTCGTAGGCCTTTCCGCCGGCCGACGCCGCAAAGCGGCCGCCCTGCGGGGTGCGGCGCTCGGCGATGTCGAGCTGCGCGCGGATCTTGAGCACGTTCAAGAGCCCGGCGAGCTGGACGGCGTCGAGGCGGTAGCGCTCCAGGTCGCGGAGATCACCGTCCACGCGGATGCGCACGCGCACCCGGCCGCCGTAGCGCTCGAGGTGGATGTCGCTCGCGCGCTCGCCAATGGCGTCGAGGAGGATGGACTCGAAGAGCGACACCAGCTTGGGCTCGAGGCCCGTGGCGCTTCGGGCCACCAGGTCCGCGCCGCCGGCGACTTCGGCGGCGAGCTCCGGCGCGGCATCCACGTGGCCCACCCGCTGGAGGTCGAGGGCGCTTCGAATGCGGCGCAGGTCCGTGGGCGTCACCACGCGTCGGTCGAGGACATCGACCCCGAGCGCATGGCCGAGGTCGTCGTGGCCCAGACCGGGCTCGCTCGTGGCCACCACCAATCGATTGCTGACGCGCGCCACGGGCAGCACGTGCTCGCGCTCCAGGAACTTGCGGTTGAGGTTCTTGGCCACGGCGGCGTCGGCGATCTCCAGCAGGGCCTCGGCCTCGTCGAAGGGCAACCCGAACTGCGCCGCCAGGCTGCGGTAGACGGTGCGCTCCTCCACGAGGCCCTTGTGCACCAGGGCTTCGCCGAGCCGGACGCCCTCGTGGAGGGCCTGAGCGACCACGCGCTCCAGGGCCTCGCGTGAGATCGCGTTTGCTTGCACGAGCAGGTCGCCGAGCCGGGCGCGCACGGGCGCTGGCGTGGGGTGGAGCGGGGTTGCCATGACCCATCGAGAATGCAGTGACCGCGCCAGACTTCAGCCCGGGCGGACACGATCCAAGTGGGGATGCAGGACTTGCGCGCACGTGAAGTCGCGTGCACGTCCTGCGCTGCTGATGTTAACGAGGCTGTTAACGACGAGCGGGTGCTAGAAGCACTCCTCGGGCACGTCCATCAGCTCCAGCGAGCTGTTCTCCACGTGCTTGCGCGCGAGGGTGAGGTTGGGGAACACGTTCTTGGCGTAGAAGCGGGCGCTGGCGATCTTGCCGTCGTAGAAGGACTTGTCTCCGGCGTTCTCGCTGCGGCGCCTGAGCGCCACCGTCGCGTGCCGGATCAGCAGCCAGCCGACGACGAGCTCCGCGGTGGCCATGAGGATGCGGTTGCCCTGGAAGCCGGCGTGGTACAGCGACTCGCCCACCTTCCCCATCAGCGCGCCGTACATGCCCTCCACGTCCTGGAGCCCGCGCGCGAGCAGCTTGCGCTCCTCGGCCAGCGCGTCGCCGCCGTCCTGGCCCTCGGCGGTCTCGCGGATCTTCGCGAGCAGACCTTGCAGCGTCTGGCCGCCGTCGCGCGCCACCTTGCGGAAGATGAGGTCGAGCGACTGGATGTGCGTGGTGCCCTCGTAGAGTGAGTCGATCTTCTGGTCGCGGATGTACTGCTCGGCCGGGTAGTCCTGGAGGAAGCCCGAGCCGCCGTAGCATTGCAGCGAGACCTGGAGCAGCTCCGCGGCCTTCTCGGAGCAGTAGCCCTTCACCAGCGGCAGGAGCAGGTCGTTGAGGTGGTGCAGGTCCTTCGCCGCCTCGGCCTTGTGGCCGCCGAGCAGCTCCACCTGGTCCTGCACGCTCGCGGTGAACAGCGCCAGCGCGCGCATGCCCTCGGCGTGGCTCTTCTGGAGCATGAGCATGCGGCGCACGTCCGGGTGCTGGGTGATGCGCACACGCGGCGCGCTCTTGTCGGTGGCCTGAAGCAGATCCGGGCCCTGCACGCGCTCCTTCGCATACGCCAGCGCGTTCAAGTACGCGGTCGACAGCGTGGCCATGCTCTTCATGCCCACGGCCATTCGGGCCTGCTCGATGACCGCGAACATCTGCCGGATGCCGTCGTGCACGTTGCCCACGAGGAAGCCGCGGGCCGGCATGCCGTCGCCGAAAGTCATCTCGCAGGTGGCGGAGGCCTTGATGCCCATCTTCTTCTCGATGTTGGTGCAGAACGCGCCGTTGCGCTCGCCGAGCGAGCCGTCCTCGTTCACCCAGAGCTTGGGGATGATGAAGAGCGAGAGGCCCTTGGTGCCGGCGCCGGCGCCCTCGGGGCGCGCGAGCACGAGGTGGATGATGTTCTCAGCGTGGTCGTAGTCGCCGTTGGTGATGAAGCGCTTCACGCCCTCGATCTCGTAGAGGTCGTCCTTGATGTGGCGGGCCTTGGTGCGACCGGCGCCCACGTCGCTGCCGGCGTCGGGCTCGGTGAGGACCATGCAGCCGCCCCACTTGCGATCCACCACGTGCTGCACGAAGCGCTTCTTCTGCGCGTCGGTGCCGAGGCGGTCGATGATCCGCGCGATGAAGCTGCCGAACAAGTAGAACGCGCAGACCGGGTTGGATCCGGCGACGAGCTCGAAGCCAGCCCACGCGACGGTCGGCGGCGCGCCCATGCCGCCGAGGTGCGAGGGCACGTCCAGCATGTCCATGCCCGCCTCGTAGTAGGCGGCGAGCGACTTCTTCACGCCCTCGGGCAGGTGCACGTTGCCCTCGGGGTCGAGCTTGAGCGGCACGCGATCGCCTTCGGCGAAGCTCGCGGCCAGGTCGTTCACGCACACCTTGCGAAGCTGGAGCAGCATCTCTTTCGCCGTGTCCGCGTCCATCTCCGCGAACGGCCCCTTGCCCAGGCTGGTCTTGCCCACGTCGAGGAACTCGAAGAGGTTGAAGAAGGTGTCGCGGATGTTGTCCTTGTAGTGCGGGGCGGCGGACGTGCTCATGCGAGGCTCCAGGCGCGCGGGGAGGCGCTTGTTGACCCGAGAATCAACCGCGCCGACGCAGCATGTCAATTGGGCTCGGAGCCATGTGGCGCAAGGGCGCGGGATCACGAACGCCCTTCACGCGAGAAGCGGCATCGGCCTTCGGCCGCGCGGGGAGACTCTGCGCTCGATCGGCTCCGGAGAGGCGCACTCGGCGCCTGGGTCTGGCTTCTTGGAAGTGGGGCGCTCGTCGTTTCCGCCAACTCCAACGATGCGCCAGGCTCGAGGGTGCCGGGGGGCCTGCCCGGGAATCATTAAATTCAATTTTATCATCAGTGGAGTTACGCGTTTGAGCAAATCCAATTTAATTAAGCCCGGGACCACCACCCGACCTGGCTCGAGGCAAAGCCTGAAAACCGCCCCCTCCCCAAAGGCGCGTCTCCGCGTGCCTGGCATCCGAGTTGGCCCTCGCGCATCCCGGGCTTCGGCTTCGACGCCGAGTGGTCTACAACCCGCGCGATGGCTCCCACGCCGCTCCCCATCGATCCGCTCTTGCCCGAGGTGGTCCGCGTCCTGAAGGCGGGCAACGCGCTGGTGCTCGAGGCCGAGCCCGGCGCGGGCAAGACCACGCGCGTGCCCTGGGCGATGCTCGAGGGCGGCGTCGCGGGCGCCGGCGAGATCGTGGTGCTGCAGCCGCGTCGAATCGCCGCACGACTCGCCGCCCGGCGCATCGCCGAAGAGCACGGCGAAGATGTCGGCCAGCGCGTGGGCTACCAGGTCCGCTTCGAGGACGTGAGCTCGGCGAAGACGCGCATCCGCCTGGTGACCGAAGGCGTGCTCACGCGAAAGCTGGTCTCGGATCCGAACCTGCGCGGCGTGGGCGCGGTGGTGCTCGACGAGTTCCACGAGCGGCACCTGCAAGGCGATCTCGCGCTCGCGCTCTTGCGGCGGCTGCAGCTCGGCGCGCGGCCGGATCTGAAATTGGTGGTGATGTCGGCGACGCTCGAGGTGGATCCGGTTCGCGCGTACCTCGGCAACGCGCCGAATCTGAACGCGCCGGGACGCCGCTTTCCGATCGACATCCAGCACCTGCCCCAGCCCGATGATCGCCACCTCGACGTGCAGGTGGGCGCGGCGCTGAAGCGGCTGGTGCGCGAGAGCCTCGAAGGCGATGTGCTCGTGTTCCTGCCCGGCGCCGCGGAGATCCGACGCGCGTCCGAGGCCGTCGCGCCGGTCGCGAAGGATCACGATCTCGACGTGGTCCCGCTGCACGGCGATCTCTCGCCCGAGGAGCAGGACCGCGCCGTCCGCCGCAGCCGGCGCCGCAAGGTGATCCTCTCCACCAACGTCGCCGAGAGCAGCGTGACCATCGACGGCGTGGTGGCCGTCATCGACTCGGGACTCGCGCGCATCGCCGGGCACTCGCCGTGGAGCGGCCTGCCCACGCTCAAGACCGGCAAGGTGAGCAAGGCCTCGGCCATCCAGCGCGCAGGTCGCGCGGGCCGCACCGGTCCCGGCCGCTGTCTGCGGCTCTTCACCCAGCACGACTTCGACGGACGTCCAGACCACGAGCCGCCCGAGATCGCCCGACTGGATCTCGCCGAGACCGCGCTGGCGCTGCATGGGCTTGGCGTTAACGATCTGGTTAAGTTCGGCTGGTTCGAGCACCCGCCGGATGCCGCGCTTCAAGCGACCGAGGAGCTGCTCGCGCGGCTGGGCGCCATCGACAAGTCCGGCGCGATGACCCAGCTCGGCGAGCAGCTGCTGCGTTTCCCCCTTCATCCCCGGCAGTCGCGCGCGCTCCTCGAGGCGCGTGCGCACGGCGCGGCGGATGACGGCGCGGTGCTCGCGGCGATCCTCGGCGAAGGCGATCTCATGGCCGGCTCGCTCTTCGGCTCCGGGCCACGGAAAGCGAAGATCAGCGCGCCGAGTGATCTCGTGGAGCAGCTGCACCTCTTCCGAGAGGCCGAGCGATCGAATTTCAACGCCGATCGCGTGCGCGGGCTGGGCCTCGACGTGGGCGCGGTGCGTTCGGCGGATCGCGTCCGAAAGCAGCTCCTGCGCGTTCGCACCGATGACAAAGCGGGCCGGCCCGTCGACGTGGAGAAGGCGCTGCAGCTCGCGGTGCTCGCGGGCTATCCGGATCGCGTGGCGCGCCGTCGGCCGGGCGCGGGCAATCGCGAGCTCCTGCTCGCGGGCGGCGGAACGGCGGCGCTCGACGAGGCGAGCGTGGTCCAGGACGCTGAATTTCTCGTCGCCGTCGACGCCGAGGAGCGCGCGCCATCTCGGATGCCAGGTGCCTCGCGCTCGGGCGTGCGCGTGCGGCTCGCGAGCGCGATCGAACCCGACTGGCTGCTCGAGCTCTTCGGCGAGCGCGTCACCACCGACACCGAGCTCACCTGGAACGCAGACCTGGAGCGCGTGGAGGGCATGGGGCGCATGCTCTACGACGGCCTGGTGCTCGAGGAGTCGAAGGAGACGAACCTCGATCCCGACGCGTCCGCGAAGGTGCTCGCCGAGCACGCGCTCGAGAGAGGCGCCGCCGCGTTCGCGCCGCCCGACGAGCTGGAGCGCTTCGTGAACCGCACGCGCTTCCTCGCCGAGGCCGCGCCCGACGCGAACGTGCGCGCCATCGACGACGCCGAGGTCAAGGCCGCGCTCCTCGAGCTCTGCCACGGCAAGACGCGCTTCTCCGAGCTGCGCGACGCCTCCCTCCTCGACGTGCTCAAGGCGCGGCTTGGCGCTTCGCTCGCCAAGCTGGACGAGCTCGCGCCGGAGCGGCTGCGGCTGCCCGGCGGCCGCGGCATCGCCATCCACTACGAGCCCGGCAAGCCGCCCTGGGCCGAGAGCTACCTCCAGGACTTCTTCGGCATGGCCGAGGGTCCCAAGCTCGCGCGCGGCCGCGTGCCGCTGGTGCTGCACCTGCTCGCGCCCAACAAGCGCGCGGTGCAGGTCTCGACCGATCTCGCCGGCTTCTGGGAGCGCCACTACCCGGCGCTGCGCAAGGAGCTCGGGCGCCGCTATCCGCGGCACAGCTGGCCCGAGGATCCGCGACATGCAACGCCGCCGGCGCCCCGTCCGCCCCGCGGACCGCGGCGCTGAGAGTCGGAAAGTTGCATCCCCCCATCGTCGAAGCAGGATGAAGGGATGCGCACCCTCGCGCTCGGGGTCCTGCTCAGGGCCCTGACGCCCACCGCCGCCGCTGCGACGCCCGCGCTCGATCCCGCGCTGGCGCAGAAGGCGCTCTGCGCCGGGCCGTGCGCGGTGCTCATGAACACGCCCGTGGGCCAGGACGGCTCGGGCCGCGCGCTCGTCCTGGTGGGCGTGGCCTCGCCGCGGAACGCCGGCGAGCGGCTCCCTCGCAGCGAGAACGACGCCGACAAGCGCTGCCTGGCCGAGCCGTATGCGCTCCTGCACGTGAAAAACGGAAACGTGGAGCAGACCGAGCCCATCGTCACCTTGCGCGCCAAGGGCTGCGGAAGGGATCGCGAGGAGCTTCGGCTCTCGGGCGACAAGGTCATCTACGACGTGCAGGGCGGCCAGCAGTGGACCTACGTGGAGCTAACGACGTGGCAGCTCGCGCCGGTGCTGCGCGTGGTGGAGCGCTACGAGGAGAAGTTCGCGCACGAGGGCGCGCCCGGGCAGACCGTGGATCGCCAGCTCGACGCGAACCTGGTGACCGTGGAGCGGCGCCTGCCGTTCTGCGGCGAGGTGGTGCACGCCGACGGTCACGAAGCTGCGCCGCACGCGACGCTCAAGTACGACGAGATTCCCCTCGCGCAAACCCCGGGCGACTGGAAGGCGCCGGGATTTTCGCCGGCGGCGCTCGACGTCGACGCCACCGGCCAGACCGGCTTCATCCTCCTGGGCAACCCGGGCGCGGCGAGCGACGCGCACTTCCGCGCCGCGCTGCTCGCGCCGGACACGCTGTGGATCGAGCTCCAGGACGACCACCTCGTGGAGACCGGCGGCGACGCGTTCGAGCTGGCCTGGGGCGAGGCGCTGCCCCCCTTCCCTTCCTCGTGCGTGCCGAACCCCGGCGCCAAGCGGCCCCCGCACGACGGCGGCAAGGTGGAGCTCGCCGAGCTGCCGGCCAAGCCCTCGAGAGCGAGCACGCTCCAGGTCGAGCGCGCCGGCGTGGACGGCAAGCTGCGCTTGCTCGTGCACCTGCCTTCGGCGCCGGGCTCGCTGTGCCTGGTCTACGACGATTCCGACGACGGCAAGACCACCAAGCAGCGGCTGGGCACGTGCACGCTCAAGCCCGACGAGCCGCTCTCGCTGGGCGCGGTGGGCGCGGGCCGGAGCAAATAGTTGGCTCCCGGGTTGCGCGCTGTGGCCGGGTCGTCGAGACTCGCGGCTCCCATGAAGACCGTCCGCGCCAAGCTGGTGGCCCTGGTACTCGCTTGCGTCCTCCCCGCGGTGGTGGGCGCCGTGCTCCGCGCCCGCGACGCCGAGAGCGACCTGCTCAGCCAGGTGCAGCGCCGCGTGGATCGGGTGGGCAGGTCGTTCGACGCCGAGGTGGAGGAGGACCAGGGCTGCGCGCGCACCGAGCTCACCCTGGCCACGCGCGACCCCGGGTTCCGGGCCGCGCTCGCCAGGGGCGACGCGAACGGCGTGCAGCCGCTGGTGGCCGCGCTGGGCAAGCTCGATCTCGACACCCTCGTAGTCGTGAGCGACGCGCAGGGCAAGGTGCTCGCGGCGTCGGGCGAGCCGGGCCGCGCGCCCAAGCAGCTCGCGAACCTCGGCGCGCTCTGGCACGGCGCGCTCGTCCAGGGCCTGTTCCCGCTCGAGCTCGGCGCCGGCCAGGGCTACGCGCTCGTCGACGCCGCGCCGGTCATCGAGAACGGCGCCCAGGTCGGCGCGCTCGCGCTGGTCACGCCCATCGACGCCGACTACCTCGAGCACATCGAGACCAAGGTGAACGCCGACCTGGCGGTGAAGGTGAACGAGAAGCTCGTCGCCAGCTGCCCGGGCCATCCGGATCCAGAGCTGGAGTCGCACCAGGACGAGGCGGTGCTGGAGTCGTCGGGCGACAAGCTCTACGCGCTCAAGACCTTCAAGCCGCAGAAGCTCCAGGGGCCGAACATGCTCGTGGAGCTCACCGCCTCGCGCGACGTCACCGCGCTCCGCGACGAGGCCCACAAAGATCTCTGGCGCTCCATCGAAGTGCTCGCGGGCGTGCTGGCCGTCGTCCTCATCATCGCCCTGCGCTTCGCGTCGCGCATGGGCCGCGCGGTGCGGAACCTCTCCAGTGCCGCCGGATCGGTGAAGGGCGGCAAGTACGTCACAGTGCCCGAGGTGAAGACGCACGATGAGCTGGAGACGCTGGCCACCGACTTCAACGCCATGGTCGCGGGCTTGAAAGAACGCGACCAGCTCCGGGATACGTTCGGCCGCTACGTCACCCGGCAGATCGCCGACCACCTGTTGGCGGGCAAGGTCGCGCTCGGCGGCGAGCTGGTGCCGGTGACGGTGCTCTTCTCCGACATCCGCTCGTTCACCAGCATCAGCGAGCGCATGGAGCCGCGCGCGCTGCTCGACTTCTTGAACGAGTACTTCAGCGGCATGGTCGAGAGCGTGATGCAGCACCACGGCGTGGTCGACAAGTTCATCGGCGACGCGATCATGGCCGTGTTCGGCGCGCCCGTTCCGCACCCGGACGATCCCTTGCACGCCATCCAGGCCGCCCTGGAGATGCGCGCGCGCCTGCAGAAGATCAACGTGGCCTTCAAGGCGCGCGGGCTGCCGGAGATCCGCACCGGCATTGGCATCCACTCCGGGCAGGTCGTGGCCGGCAACATGGGCCACGAGCAGCGCATGGAGTACACGGTCATCGGCGACGCGGTGAACCTCGCCTCGCGCCTGGAGAGCATGACCAAGGAGCTCCACGCCGACGTGATCCTCAGCGAGGACCTCTACAAGCAGGTGGAGGCCAGCGTGGAGGTGGAGCCGCTCCACAAGATCAAGGTGAAGGGCCGCGAGCAGGAGGTGATGGTCTACAAGCTGCTCGGCCTGAAGGGCGAAGTGCCGCCCTACGTGAAGCCGCCCGAAAAGGGCGCGGCCTGAACGAAGCGCGCGGTTTTCGTGGAAGCGCGCCAGCGTGTTTGTGAGACTTCCCGCAGCTCGGGAGGTCCTTCATGGACATGGAATATCGACGGCTGGGCCGCAGCGGCCTCAAGGTGAGCGCGCTCTCCTTCGGCGCGTGGGTAACATTCGCCGGCCAGCTCAGCGACGACGACGCCAGGAAGTGCATGGCCGCCGCCTACGACTCCGGCGTGAACTTCTTCGACAACGCCGAGGCCTACGCCCGCGGCAAGGCCGAGGAGCAGATGGGCCGCGCGCTCAAGGCGCTCGGCTGGCGGCGCGAGAGCTACGTGCTCTCCACCAAGATCTTCTGGGGCGGCGAGGGGCCCAACGATCGCGGGCTCTCGCACAAGCACGTCATCGAGGGCGTGAACGCGGCGCTCAAGCGGCTCGGCGTGGAGTACGTGGACCTCTGCTTCTGCCACCGGCCGGATCCGGAGACGCCCATCGAAGAGACCGTGCGCGCCATGGACATCCTCGTGCGCCAGGGGAAGGTCTTCTATTGGGGCACGAGCGAGTGGAGCGCCGCGGAGATCGCCCTCGCCGACGGCGCGGCCCAGCGCTGCGGCCTGGCGCGGCCGGCGATGGAGCAGCCGCAGTACAACATGCTCGTCCGCGACCGCTTCGAGAAGGAGTACACGCCCATCTTCCGCGACCTGGGGATCGGGACCACGGTGTGGAGCCCGCTCGCGTCGGGGCTGCTCTCGGGAAAGTACGACTCGGGCATTCCCAAGGACAGCCGGCTCGCGCTCAGCGACTACGCCTGGCTCAAGGACGTGGTGCTCGCCAACGAGAAGCTGGAGAAGGTGCGCCGCCTGGCGCCACTGGCGAAGGAGCTGGGCGCGACCCGAGCACAGCTCGCGCTGGCGTGGTGCTTGAAGAACCCGAACGTGTCGAGCGTGATCACCGGCGCGAGCAAGCTCGAGCAGGTGCAGGAGAACATGAAGGCGCTCGAGGTGCTGCCCAAGCTGAACGAAGAGGTGATGAAGGACATCGAGTCGATCTTGGGCAACGACCCGAACGCGGATGAGGACGAGGACTGACCGTCACGAGCCGATGCGCCCGCTCTCTTCGCAGGCGCATCGACCGCCGCGAATCCGCTAGCGCTTGATGCCGTTGATGCGGTCCGACTCCTTCTGCGTGAGCGCCGCGAACTTCGCGTGCATCTCCGGCTGGAACTTGGGGTTGGGCTGCCCAAGGATGGTCGGCGCACCGACGATGGGCGTCCAGTAGCCCTCGCACTCGAGCCAGGCCTGGTGGTGCGTGCCGTTGTTGGCGAGCACCAGGTGGTGGTTCATGGGCTTGCCGTCCGGGCCCTTCTGGAACGCCATCTCGGCGTGCACCTTCGCGTAGAACTCGAGCGTGCAAGGCGCCTTGCCGCCGCGCGCCTTCGCCTGCGCCGCCTGGTACAGCGGCATGAACGCCATCGCCGTCTTCCCCATGTCGGCCGGGTCGCTCATCTTCTTGGTGAAGCCCGTCTTCGACTCGAGCCACTCCGCCGGGGAGACGCCGTTCGCCTCGGCGATCGCGTTCTCCTTGGCGACGTCGCCGCCGGTGTCGGCCATCAGCGCGCAGAGGTCGGCGTATTTCTCGATCGTGATCATTGTGCGTGCCCCGTGGAAGAAGCGTCGACGCTAGCGCATCCCGCAATCCACGCGCCGTGACTTTCGTCATGCATTTGGGAACGAGATTCCGTCCCGTTCAGAACACCCAGCCCGCCGTGAGCTTCGCGAGGAACTCGAACGAGACGTGTCCGTCGGCGGCCTCGAAGGGAATTCCGCCGCCGAGCACCAGCCGCAGCGAGAGCTTGCTCACGGGCACGAGCGTGTAGCCGCCCATCGCGTACGCGCCAACGCCTGCAGGCGCGGGACGAAGCGGGTTGTGCTCGCCGTAGAAGAGCCCGCCCTCGGCGACCAGGCCCGATGCGTCGAGCGGGTTCACTGGGGCGTGGGCGTGAGCGGCGGCTACGTTCCGTACGCCCAGCCGACGCGTGCAGCGAACGACGCGCTCGGCGATTCCGCGCGCGCCGAGGACGCCATGAGCAACGCGAGCAGCGTCAGCGCGGGTGCGAACCGGTTCATGCGCGCATCGCATCACGGCTGGCGAAAGCGGGCCACGGAATGCACGTTCCACGCCGTGCTACCGTCGACGCATGACGCGACGACTCCTGCTCTTCGCGACGCTCCTCGCAGGCTGCAGCTCCGCGACTATCAGCTCCTCGAGCGGAAGCACGAGCGGCGGCACAACGGCCACCGGAACTTCGGGCAGCTCCGCTGCCAGCACCAGCGGCACCTCGAGCTCATCGACGACTTCGTCGAGCTCGAGCACCTCGTCGACAACCGGCAGCAGCGGCCCGGCGACGCTCTCCTCGCGCTACCCCGGTGACGTGGGCATGGATTCGGATCCCGCCGTCATCTGGCATGAGGATTTCGAAGAAGGTTCCGTCGCGTCTGTCGTGGCGCGCTACGACAGCCACAGCAACGACCCCGGCATGCAGCTCGTCGCCGACGTTCCCCCTCGCAGCTCGGGGACCAACTCCATCAAGTGGACCGCCGGCGGCTCCGGCGCGAACGCCACCGACGTCTTCAAGCAACTTCCTGATCACGACGAGGTCTGGGCGCGTTGGTACGCGAAGTATCAAGCGGGCATCCCGTGGCATCACACGGGCGTCTGGATGGGTGGATACAACCCGTCCGAGACCTACCCGAATCCGCAAGCCGGCCTTCAGCCTGCAGGCGACGATCGCTTCTCGGTCGCCATCGAGCCGGTCTTCAACGTGGGTGCCGAGCCTCTTCGGCTCGATTTCTACAATTACTGGATGACGATGCACTCGTGGATGGCCACGCCGGATCCGTCGACGGGTACGGCGTACTATGGAAACTCTTTAGTTCATCAGAATGCGTTCACGGTCGACGAAGGCCAATGGATGTGCATCGAGGTGCACATCAAGCTGAACACGGATCCTTCGTCGGCCGTGGGTGGCGTGCTCGAAGTTTGGAAGAACGATGCGCTCGTGCAGACGTTCGGCGAGCAAGGCGCGCTCGGCTACTGGCTGCGCGACAAATTCTGTCCGCAGACCGCCGACGGCTCGGAGTGCACCGACTACCCGCCGGCTCCGGGCACGACGATGATCCCGCTCGATCTTCAGTACCGAAGCACGAGCAACCTGCACATCAACGCCTTCTGGCCGCAGAACTACATCACCGACACGACCACCGAAGGCTCTGTGCAGTACGACGACATGGTCGTCGCCACCGAGCGAATCGGCTGCCTGCAGTAGCCCCTCGAGGACCGACGATGACCTTCCTGGTTCATGCAACCGCCCTCGCGCTCCTCGCCGCCGCACCCGCGCCTGCGAAGGATGACGGCCTGCCGCCGTCGCGACCGCTGGGAGTATTGCTCGGGCAGAGCAGCCTCCTCTTGACCGGATGGCCCGTGCTTCACGGCAGTGACGGCTCGTGCGGCAAGCCCGTGGCCTACTGGCACGTGCGCGACGTGCTCAAGGGCGACAAGGATTTGAAAGGCAAGGTCGTCGCGATCTACGGGAGCGCTCCGCCCATTCGCGACGCGCGCAGCACGATGATCTCGCTCACCGGGAGCGCCGACTGCGCGCAGTTCGCATGGCAGCAAGAGATCGGTGGCGATTCCATTTCGCGGTCGATTCAGAAGCCCGAGAGCTGTCAGGCGCAGCTCGAGGTCGTGAATCGCGTCCTGAGCGGTCTCGCGACCGACTGCGACGCGGACAACGACTGCGAAGCGTTCTCGCTTCATCCCAACGCGTGCGAGCGGCCGCATCCGTATTCGAAGCGCGCGAAGACGGCGCTCCCCCCGTGGTGGCCCGCGCTCGCGACGCGCGCGCGGCAGGCGTGCAGCGCCGAGTGGTCGAGACAGCCAGCGTGCGCGCCCGTGGTGATGCCTGCGCACTGCCACGAGCACGTCTGCGTGGAGGGCCCTGCGATCGGCGCTTCGCCGCTCGCGCGCGCGAGCATCTCCGAGAGTTGCAGTCCCACGGACGGAAGTGCGACGAGCATCTCGTTCCGGCCGCAGGGCGTGGACTACCCGCAGCTCTCCGTGAACTGGTGGAGCGGAGATCGGCCGCAGCGGGGCGCAGCGGGCACGTTCGATATCCAGGGCAGCACCGGGAGCTCCGGCCTCGGCGCGACCTACTGCGCGGCCGAACGAGCCTGCCAGCCGCTCCGCGCGGTGAAGTTGCACCTTGAGGTGGGCGCAGACGGCAAGGGCAAGGTGGAGCTCGAAGGCGAGACGCCGAGCGGCGAGAAGCTCCGGGCCAACGTGCCCGCGGAGTTCGCGCCGTTCAAGCGCGTCTTCTGCGGCTAGAGCGCGAGCTCGAGGTACGTGACGCGCTTGTCCGCGTTCTGGAGCTTCGCGCTGCCTACCTCGCGAAAGCCAAGCGCCGCATGGAACGCATCCGACGCCGGATTGGGCGGCTCGCTGTTCACTTCACACACGACGCGAACCTTTCCGGCCGCGCGAGCGCGCGCGAAGAGCTCGGCGTACAGCGCACGTGCCAGCCCGCGGCCGCGATGCTCGGGACGAACGACCACGCGATCGACGTACACGAAGCGCGAATGGCGGGCGCGAAACCAGAGGAAGTTCTCGTTCTCGTAGGGCGCCGCTTCGTCGAAGGCGATGAGCAGCGCTTCGCAATGGGCAGTCCAGCGTGCGAAGAACGCGCGCTCGACGAGTCGCGCGAATGATTCGGACGTCTGCAGCGAGAGCTCGATCGCGTGCGCGTTGTTGAGGGCGAGCGCGTCGGGCAGCGTGGCCGCGTCGATCGGTCGGGTGGACACGGTCAGGTCTCCGTCGCCAACGCTTCCGGCTCCGTCTGATACTTCCGCAGCCCCGGCGCCAGCAGCGCGACCCCAATCGCCACCGCCGCGCAGATCAGCCCGCCCGAGATCACCGACACGCGCGCGTCGAACAACTTCGCCACCGCGCCCGCCTCCGCCTCACCGAGCTGTGGCCCGCCCATCGCGAAGATCATGTTGATGCTCGTCAGCCGCCCGCGCATCGAGTCGGGCGTGAGCGTCTGACGCAGCGTCTGGCGCACCACCATGCTCGCCGTGTCCGCGCCGCCCGAGATGGCCAGCGCCAACAGCGCGACACCGAAGCTCGACGACTGCCCGAACACCGCGATGGCCATGCCGTACAACGCCACCATGCTCACCACCGTGAGCCCTTGCTTGCGAACCGGCGGCCGCGCCGACATCCACGTGCCCACCAGCGCCGCGCCCGCAGGCTGGGCCGCGTAGAGCAGGCCCAACCCGCGCGGACCGACGTCGAGCAGCTGATCCGCGAAGATGGGCATGAGCAGCATCGCGCCGGCGAAGAACGTGCCCACGGCGTCGAGCACCATCACCGAGAGGATCACCGGCGTGCGCACCAGGAACGTGAGCCCCTCGCCGATGGCCGAGAGCTCCATCGGCCGCCGCGCGCCCGACACCTCGCGCGTCTCCATCATCGCCACCGCGGCGATCACTGCGCCAAACGAGACGATGTCGAACACGTAGATCGGCATCACGCCGAACCGCGCCAGCACCACGCCACCCAACGCGGGCCCGCCAATCTGCGCGAGCTGCCACACCGTCGCGTAGATCGAGAGCGCGTTCGGCAGCTCTTCCGTGCTCACCAGCCGCGGCAACATCGACTGGCGCGCGGGGATCTCGAACGCCGCCGCGCCTCCCGCGAACGCGGCCGCTGCGTAGATGATCGGCGCGGACACCGCGTGCATCATCGTGGCCGCCGCGAGTGTCAGCGACGAGAGCGCGAGCGCGAGCTGCGCGGCGATCATCAACTTGCGGCGATCGAGCGCGTCGGCCACCACGCCGCCGCCCAACGCCAGCACCACCATGGGCACGACCCTGAACAGACCGAGCGCGCCCATGGAGAGCGGGTCGTGCGTCACCAGATAGAGCTGCCAGACCACCGCCACCTGCTGCATCTGCGAGCCGGTGAGCGAGACGGCCTGGCCCACGCAGAGCAAGCGAAAGTCGCGGGACTGGAGCGCGGCGAAGCGGGTGGCCACGGAGCGTGAGATAGCACGCACTCCCCTCGTTCGCTCGCGCGCGCGGCCTTCAAACTTATTCGCATGCTCGGCCCGGGCCCCGGTGCTTATGCTCGCCGGACCCGTGGAGGCCTCATGGCCCGCCGACTCGTCCCTGTCTTGCTGGTTCTCGTCGCGCGCGCGGCTTCGGCGGCGCCGACGTTGCCGCCCACGCCGCCCGCCGTCGACCAGACGATCACGCTGCCGGCGGCTTCGGCCGCGACCGTCTCTGGCGCCGACGCGACGCTCGTCAATCCCGCGGGCCTCGGGTTCACCGGCGGCCTGGAGTTCGACTACCTCTACCAACACTCCGTCGCGAGCGACCGCGTGGGCAACGGCGGCTACCTCGCCTGGGACATGAAGGGCCTCGCGCTCGGCTTCTCCATGGAGTGGGTGCACCACGGCAGCGGGCCCGACTTCCGGCGCACCACCTACGCGCTCGCGCTCGGCGACGACACGCTCTCCATCGGCGCGGCGTTCCACGTCTACGGCGGCTCGTTCTCGCTCGCGTTCGATCAGCTCACGAGCTGGGACCTGGGCATCGCCGCGCGGCCGTTCCGCTTCCTCTCCGTGGGCTTCTCCGTGCTCGACGTCGACGGACCGGCGTTCACGCGCACCGTCGACCTGCCTGCGCGCTTCGACATCGGCGTGGGCATCCGCCCCGGGTTCGATCGGCTCACCCTCACCGCCGACCTCGTCGTCGACGACAAGGGCGGCTTCGACGACGCCGCCCTGCTCTACGCGGCGCACTGGCGCATCGTGGATGGGCTCACGCTCTACGGCGGGCTCACGCACTACTACAACCTCGACGCGCTCGCGGGCACCGTGGGCCTGCAGCTCGACGCGCCGCACGTGGGCGTGGCCTACGCCGCGGGCGCCGACTCGGGCTTCAACGCCATGGAGAACACCATCGGCGTGCGCGTCTCCAGCGCACGCTACGCGTCGGCCTTCGAGGGCACGCAGTTCGCCGTGCTCGACTTGAACCAGCTCCTCTCCTCGAAGACCTCGCTCCCCGAGCTCGTCTTCGGCGGCGGCGGCGCGGATCCGTACCTCTCGACGCTCGCGCTCCTGCGCCGCGCCAAGAGCGACACCGCCATCAGCGGCGTGGTGCTCAAGTTCGGCAGCGTCCAGGAAGGGCTCGGCTCGGCGCACGTGATGGAGCTGCGCGAGGCCGTCGCCGCGCTGCGCACCTCGGGCAAGCCGGTCATCGCGCTCCTCACCGACGCCGACGACCAGGACCTCTTCCTGGCCAGCGCCTGCGACAAGATCTACGCCGTCCCAGAAGCCGCGATGCTCATCAACGGCCTCTCGTGGGACACGATCTTCCTCGGCGAGACGCTCTCGCGAATCGGCGTCCGCATCGACGTGGCCCGCGTGGGCGCATTCAAGAACGCGCCGGATCAGCTCACGCGCTCGGACATGTCGCCCGAGCAGCACGAGGCCGAAGAGTCCTTCTTGAAGACGGTGTACGGCGAGTACACGAACGCCGTGACCGCCGCGCGCAAGATCGACAAGGCCAAGTTCGACGACGCGCTCTCGCACGGCATCCTCACGCCCCAGCAGGCGAAGGACCTCGGGCTCATCGACGGCATCGCCTATCCGGATCAGCTCAACGAGCTCGCGACCGAGGTGCTCGGCCGCCGCGCGACCACCGTGCGCGACTACGCGGATTGGAACAGCTTCCCCGAGCGCTGGGGCTCGGCGCCGCGCATCGCGCTGGTGCGCATCCAGGGCGACATCATCGAGGGCAAGGGCGGCTCGGGGCTCGGCGGCAGCGTGGCCGGCTCCGACAGCATCATCAAGGGCATCGAGGCCGCGCGCGACGACGACACCGTGCGCGCCATCGTCGTGCGCGTGGATTCGCCGGGCGGCAGCGGCAACGCGTCGAACCTCATCGAGCGCGCGATGGAGAAGGCGCGAGAGAAGAAGCCGGTGGTGGTGAGCATGGGCAACACCGCGGCCTCGGGCGGCTACTACGTGGCCGTCGGCGGCGACGCGATCTGGGCCGAGCCCACCACGCTCACCGGCTCCATCGGCGTCTTCGTGATCAAGCCCGACACCTCAGGGCTCCTCGAGAAGCTCAGCATCCACGACGTGACGCTGAAGCAGGGCGAGCGCGCGGACATCTTCAACTTCACCAGGCCGTGGAGCGAGGGCGAGCAGGCGGCCATGCAGGGCTTCGTCGACGCCTTCTACGATCGCTTCATCACGTTGGTGGCGACGCGCCGCAAGCTCGACAAGGCCGCGGTGGACAAGGTGGCACGCGGGCGCATCTGGAGCGGCGCCGACGCCAAGCAGCTCGGGCTGGTGGACAAGCTGGGCTCGCTCGATGATGCCGTCCGCGACGCGAAGGAGCGCGCGGGCCTCGATCCCGACGAGCGCGCGGAGTTGGAAATCTTCGGCGCGAGGTCGAGCCTGCTCCCCGACTCGCTGCTCGATACCGCCGCGCACGACGAGGTGCAGCAGACGCTCGGAGATCTCGGCTTGAAGGAGACCGCGCAGGACACCTACCGCGCGCTGCGGCTGGCGCAGACGCCCGGTGCCGTGGTCGCGCTGCCCTTCTCCTACCGTTTGCGCTAAATCGTTCGGGGGGACGGAGCGCGACGAATGCCTGAGAAGATTTCGCTCACCCTCTCCAACGACGAGCTGTCCACCTTCCTCGCCGGGTTCAACGAGCTCGCGTTCGTGCGCGCCTTCGGCGTGAAGGTCTACCTGCTCGACGAGTGCCACGTGCGCTCGGTGATCGATCCGCTCAGCGAGAACCACCGCGGGGGCATCCAGAGCTCGGCCGTCAACGGCGGCGTGATGGCCAGCATGTTCGACCTCGCGCTGGGCATGCCTGGCCTGCTGCGCGCCCAGCCGGACTTGCGCACCGCGACCGTGCAGCTCTCCATGAGCTTCATGAAGGCCGTGCGCGGCAACAAGCTCGAGGTCGTCTCGTGGATCGCGCGCGCGGGCGCGGGGCTCCTCTTCACCGAGGCGGAGCTGCGCGACGAGGCAGGCGAGGTCTGCGCCTCGGCGCTCGGCGTGGTGCGCATGCTCGAAGGCCACTCCGAGCAGCGGCGGTTTTGAGGTTCAGAGCTTCTGCGCGCTGTCGAGCGCACCGCGCATGGCATCGATGAGCGCGCGCTGGTCGCGGGCGAGCACGCGGTCACCGTTGCAGGCGAAGAAGAGCGGCTCGTGCACGTCCCAGCCGGTGACCTCGAGCAGCTCCAGCGTCCCCGCCTCGAGGTGACCGGCGGCCGCGATCATCGGCCCGAACACCACCTGCTCCGAGCACGCGGCAAGCTCGAGCCCGAGCCCGATCGTCGCAACCTCGTGGCCCAGGGTGCGCTCGCCGGGCTGCAGCGGACAGCCGTCGTCGACGGGCACCATCTGCCCCGAGTCGTGCACCACCGGGCTGATGAAGGGAATGTTGCGCAGCCGATCGAGCGTGAGCGGCGTCTTGCCCAGCTTCCTCGCCGTCGCCGGCGACGCGTAGAGCCCGCGGCGGATCTCGCCGAGCCGCGTGGTCACCCAGCTCCGCGGGAAGCGCTCCGGACCCACGGTGAGCGCGGCCTCGAAGAGCGCCTCGCCGGCCATGGCGCGCACGATCGCGGGCGCGAGCTGCAGCGCGCGAAGTCGTAGCTGCGGCTGCGAGCGCGCGACGACCGGCAAAAAGAACGACGCCAGATAGCTCGGCGCCGCCAGGGCGAGCTCGCGGGTGTTCTCGCCGCGCGGGCGCTCGAGGTGGCGGAGCTGCGTCACCATCTCTTCGAGGTGCGGCACCAGGCGCGCCGCCTGCTCGCTCACGGCCACGCCGCGCGACGAGCGCGTGAAGAGCGCCGTGCGCAGCTGCTTCTCGAGTCGATGGACGGCCTTGCTCACCTGCGACGGCGTGACGTCGAGCTCGCGCGCGGCGCCGGTGACGGTGCCCGTGCGGCGCACCGCGAGGAACGTCATCACGTCGGCCAGTCGAAGATCCGCGATGGACCGGCTCCGCTCACCGTCCGACATGACAGGGCTCCAGCGTTTCCACACTGGAAATACCCTGCCGGCTTCCTTTTTGAAAGCCCGGCCTCCTCAGACGAGCTCGAAGTACCGCTCGAGCTCCCAGGTCGTGACCGCGCGCTCAAACTGCCGCACCTCCCACTCGCGCGTCGCCACGAAGTGATCCACGAACGCGTCGCCGAGGAGCTGGCGGGCGATCTTGCTTTGCTTGAGCAGCTTGGTGGCCTCGCCGAGATTCCGCGGGAGCGGGCGCGCCTTCTTGTCCGCGTAGCCATTTCCCGCGACGGCTGGCGGCGGCTCGACCTTGTTCTGCACGCCCCACAGGCCCGCCGCCAGCGACGCCGCCATGCCCAGATACGGGTTCACGTCCGCGCCGGTCTGCCGGTACTCGATGCGCGTGGCCTTCGCGCCGCCGGGGATGACGCGGATCGCGGTGGTGCGGTTCTCCACGCCCCAGGTCGCGGTCGTCGGCGCCCAGGTGTTCTCCACGCTGCGCTTGTAGCTGTTGATGGTGGGCCAGTAGAGCGCGGTGAGCTCGGGCATGAGCTGAACCTGTCCACCCAGGAAATGGCGCATCGTCACGCTCATGCCGTGCTCATAGGCACCATTGAAGAAGTGGTTCTTGCCGTCCTTCGCGCCCACCAGCGACATGTGCAGGTGCCCGGAGCAGCCCGGCAGGCTGGCGTTCCACTTGGCCATGAACGCGGCCACCAGCCCGCGCTTGAAGCAGAGCTCCTTGGTCGCGGTCTTGAAGAGCGCGGCCTTGTCGGCGGCGCGGCGCACGTCGTCGTAGAGGATGGCGCACTCGTAGACGCCGGGGCCGGTCTCGGTGTGCATGCCCTCGATGGGAATGTCGAAGTCGCGGCAGCCGTCGACCACGGCGTTCACCCACTCCGCGTTCGCGCTCGAGCGCACCCACGAGTAGCCGAACATGCCCGGCGAGAGCGGCGTGAGGTTCGCGAACGACTTCTGTCGAAGCGACTCGGGCGTCTCTTTGAAGACGAAGAACTCGAACTCCGCGCCCACCTTCGGCAGGTAGCCCATCGACTCCGCGCGCTCGGCGATCTTGTGCAGGAGCTGTCGCGGCGAGGGCTCGAAGGGCGAGCCGTCGGGCTGCACGAAGTCCATCAGGAACGCAGCCACGCCGGGCGCCCAGGGTATGAAGCGCATCGTCGACAAGTCGATCGTCGCGTGCGCATCGGGATAGCCGGTGTGCCAGCCGGTGACACGCGCGTTGTCGTAGAGCGCATCGGCGAGATCCCAGCCGAACACCACGTCGCAGAAGCCCAGGCCGCCCTCGGCCGCGCTCAGGAACTTGTCGAGCGAGACGTACTTGCCGCGCAGCACGCCGTCGATGTCGAAGCCGCCGAGCTTCACCTTGTTGATGCCGCGCGACTCGAGCTCGCGGGCAACGCGCGCCACCTGCGACGAGCTGCCCTGCGGTTTGGTGCGCTTCTGCGACTGCTGCTTGGCCTTGAAGGTCTTCATCGCTACACCCCGTGCCGTCGCTGTGAGCTTGAGCATGGGCCATCGCCCGGCGGGCTGTCGACCCAAGCGTGCGGAAATGTCGTCACGACGCGGTTACATTTGAAGCATGAGCCTCGGCATCCTCGTGCTCCAGGCCGGACAACCGGCGCCCGCGCTGCGAAATCGCGCAGGCGACTATGTCGACTGGTTCGCCGACGCGTTCGGATCCGAGATCCAGCTCGAGCCGCTGCCCGTCTTTCAGGGCGCGCCCTTTCCGGATCCGCAGCTCTTCGACGGCGTGCTCATGACCGGCTCGCCGCTCTCCGTGACCGACTACGACCGCGAGCCGTGGATGCGCGAGGCCGGCGCGTACATGCTGCGCGCGTCGGCGCACAAGCCGGTGCTCGGCGTGTGCTTCGGCGAGCAGCTCCTGGCGCGCGCGCTCGGCGTGGCCGTCGCGAAGAATCCGCGCGGACGCGAGATCGGCACCATCGACATCGGCCTGAACGACGAAGGCCGCGCGCATCCCATCCTCGGCAAGCTCGACACGACGACCTTCAACGCCACGCACGAGGACGTCGCCGTCGAGCTGCCGAATGGCGCGACGCTGCTCGCGCAGAATGCGTTCGGCGTGCAGGCGTTCTCCGTCGACGCGAAGATCCTCGCGGTGCAGTTTCATCCCGAGCTCGACGCCGCGCGCATGCGCACGGTGATCGAGACGCGCGCCGAGCCGCTCAAGTCCGAAGGCATCTACGAGCGCGCGCGCGACTCCGTGCGCGAGACGCCCGCGGGCCCGCAGCTGCTCGCCCGCTGGGCCGCGTCGCTGCGCTAGAGTGCGCGCGCTTCCCGGGAGGGGACGATGAATCCGCAAGACGCCAACCAGCTCATGAACTCCGCCGCGCAGATGCTCGCCCAGCGGCGCCAGCAGCAGATGTCGCAGCCCGTCTCCGGCTTCCACGAGTCGCTGGGGCGGCCGTTGCGCGTGGCCCTGTTCCTCATCGTCTGGTTCTTCGGGACCTTGCTCACGGTGCTCATCGCCGGCGGCATCGGTGGCGTGGCGGGCGCGAGCCTCGGCGCACCCGTCGGGTTCGTGATCTCGTTCCTGCTTGCGTTCTGGGTCAGTCGCGTGGTGCGCGTGGCGGCGCAGTGGGAGCGCGGTGTCATCCTGCGACTGGGCAAGTTCCACGGGCTGAAGGGGCCGGGCGTGATCCTGGTGTTCCCCGTCGTGGACAACGTCCAGTTCGTGGATACGCGCTTGCTCACGCTCGACGTGCCCGGCCAGCAGGTCATCACCCGCGACAACGTGCCCGTGGCCATCGACGGCGTGGTCTTCTTCCTCGTGAAGGATCCGGGCCGCGCGGTCACCACGGTGCAGGACTACCGCTTCGCCGTGCGCCAGTATGCGCAGGCCGCGCTCCGCGACGTGATCGGCTCGATGACGCTCGACGAGCTCTTGAGCGAGCGCGACCAGATCCAGGCGAAGGTCGCCGAGGCGGTGGAGTCGCGCAGCCAGGCCTGGGGGATCCACATCGACAGCATCCGCCTGCTCGACATCAACATGCCCGAGGAGCTCAAGCGCATGATGAGCCGTCAGGCGTCGGCCGAGCGCGAGAAGCGCGCAACGATCACCAAGTCGCAGGGCGACGCCGAGGCCGCCGCGAACCTGGCGCAGGCTGCGACCACCATGGCCACCAGCCCGGGCGCGATGCAGCTCCGCACCTTGCAGACGCTCGATGGCCTGGGCAGCTCGCCGTCGAACACGGTGGTGCTCGCGGTGCCCGTGGAAGTGCTGGATCTGCTCAAGCGGCTCGGGACGCACTGAGTCTTCGCGCACGCTAGTGCGACGTCAGCCACCAACCCACGATGGATCCGAGCGCCGGTGCCGCGACCACCGCCGCCGCCAGCGACGCGCCCACTGGCCGTCGACGCACGCGCTTCTGCGCCGCCGTGAGCCAGAACCACCCGAGCTGCAGCGCGCCCACCGGCGCAGCCAGCACCGCCGAGAACGCGACCATGAACCCCACCGGCGCCACCGTCACGCCCGCGAGCGCGCCGACGATTCCGCCCCACACCGCCCCGACCGCGAGCCCCGCGGCGATGAAGAACGCCCGCGGCGCACGCCCCAGCCTCCAGGAGATGAACCGCGGCGTCAGCGCACCGAGCAAGGCCCCGGTCGCGAGCCCAGCCACGCCCGCCGCCGTCAGGTACGACCACGCCCACGACTCGTGGATGATCCCCGTCATCACCATCGCCGCGAAGGGCGCGCCCACGCCGCTCGCGCCGCCCACCAGGGTGAGGTCGCGCATCCACGGCCAGGCTGAACCGGAATCGGGAACGAGGGCGGTGCTTGATCCGGCCATGGGCAGACCTCCGACCTGCACGTCGATGTGAACGCAGCGAACCGGCAAAGGTTCCAGGCCCGCCGCGTCCCTTTCACAACCAGGCGAGCGGCCGAGCATTCCGCAGCTTCACGCGCCTCGACGCCGCGCTGCGCCGTGGTCGGGCTTTTGTCTCCCGCGGCACGCCTGGGCTAGCCTTGAGGTGGACGGCGCGCGCAGGCCGAAGGCGCGACGGCGAGGCGGCGGTGAGCACCTGGGACTCGCAACTGCGGAAGTTGAAGCGCGGCCTTCGCGATCTGGGCGGCTATCTCGACTTCGATCGCCACGGCAACGAGATCAAGCGCCGCACGGACTTCACCCGGTGTCCGCGTCCGGTGCTGCTGCTCTACGGCTTCTGGAGCACGCGCCGCGTCTTCGAGGTGCTCGAGGCGCGCCTGCGCCGCGACGGCTACTGCGTCTTCAGCGTGAACCTGGGCGGCCTCTTCGACGTCTTCAACACCAAGGGCATCGACGCCTGCGCCGAGAAGATCCGCGACAAGGTCGAGCGCCTCTACGCCCGCTACGACCTCGGGCCCCTCTCGATCATCGGCCACTCCAAGGGCGGGCTCATCGGCCGCTATTACGTGAAGCGCCTGGGCGGCGAGAAGCGCGTGAAGACGCTCATCACGCTGGCCGCGCCGCACCACGGAACGCCCCTCGCGTACGCCGGCGTGGTGCTCACCGGCGCGTTCTCCAAGAGCGTGTGGCAGATGACGCCCATGAGCCGCTTCATCCGCCGGCTCAAGATGGGCCCGTTCCCGCGCAACGTGCGCTTCGTGTCCGTGTATTCGAAGGCCGATCGCGTGGCGCCCTTCCCCACCTGCCTGCTCGAGACCGGCGAGGGCGAGAACCTCTACAACGTCGACGTGCCCGGCGTGGGCCACCACGACTTCCTCACCCGCCGCGCGGTGTACCAGGTGATCCAGCGCGAGCTGGCCCTGGGCTACGGGCTGCAGCCACCCAAGCCCAACCTCCACGCCGTGAGTGATCCCGACCCCACCGGCAGCGATCCCTGAGCTCCGTCGCGCACCGTCCCCGCAACCGCGCCGCACGGCCGGTGTTCAACCTGTCGAGGTGCCCGGATTCTGGGGCCACGACGAGGGTTGCGCACATGCGCGCGGCGTCTTTGGCGATCGTGTTGGCCATCGCGCTTGGTGCGCCGCGGTCCGCTGGCGCCACCTACGTCGGCGACGAGCTGAGCCTGGGCACCACGCGGCCCACGCCCGAGAACCCGCGCTCGGGCACGATCGGCGAGACACTCTACGGCAGCATCGACGCCAGCCAGACGCTCTCCTTCATGGGCCGGCTCTCGCTGCTCCACGATGACGCCGTTGCGCCGCAGGCCGGGGCCAACTTCGGCGCCGGCGGTGGCAACGTGCTGCTCTTCACCACCGGCGTGGACTGGGAAGCCACCAAGCACTTCAACCTCGCGGCCACCATCGACTACTCGCCCAAGGCGCAGCAGAACTCGGACAGCACGCTCACGCTCGATACGGCCGCGGGCACGACGCTGCCCGTGGACAGCCTCTTGCGCACGAACGCGTCATCGTTCGGCGCCACGCTCACGCTGGCGTACGACACCATGGACCTCGACGCCGAGACGCCCTCGAACTTCGAGTGGGCGTTCGCGGTGAACCTGGGCGCCATGCGGCTCAACTCGCAGCAGTCGATCGCCCAGCTCGCGTTCTACGACAAGCTCACCAACCGAGAGCGCACACTGAGCGTCTCGGCCATCAACGATACCTACTGTCCGAAGCACCCCAAGCAGCCCATCTGCAAGGTCGCCGCAAACCTCACGGGGCAGACGGAGTCGCTGAGCCAGTTCCCGCTCGAGGCGGACATGACCGTCACCCTCTACGAGAACACCGACGTGGGCCTGGCGGTGACGTACTTCGCGTACTCGGAAGATCCCACCGCGCTCGGCTTCTTCACTGTGAGCGCAGCGGGCCGCACCTCGCGGCCGTCGGGCTCGCTGGAGTTCGGCGCGGGCATGCCGCTCGCGCCCGAGCAGCTGGTGGTGCGCCCTGATGTGGGCCACGCGTTCGGCCCGGTGTACGCGGACCTGTACGCGGAGTACGGCAACTACCTCGACGACCAGGGCCACGAGGTCGCGCTCGGGCTGAAGCTCAAGTGGCGCATCAACCACAACTGGCGCATCTACGGCCTGGCCGTGCTCAGCCGCGAGACCCCCGGGCCCGGCCTCACCGCCGACGCCGACCCCCAGAGCGATGCGACCCTGCCGGTGATCACGAGCGCGTTCACCCTGGGGCTCAGGTACACCTTCTAGGGTGCACGGGTTTCCCCGCGTGACGACGACGCGCGCGTGCTTGGGGAACGGTACAGGTGATCGGTGTGCGGTGATCGGGGGTTTGCCGGATTAGGATTCGCACATGGCCCAGTCCAAGTGGGAGCGGATCCTCGAGCTCGAGGCCAAGCCCAAGACCCTCGAGACCCACCTCGTCGACGAGGCCGCCAAGCTGCTCGCCAGCGAGCTGCGCGGCACGTTCCCACCTGAGACCGGCGGCTTCCACGACGCGCGCGAGGAGGCCAAGTTCGCGCCGCTCTTCCAGGAGCCGCGAACGCGTCCTGGCGAAGGCGTGTACCGCGCCGGCTTCCACCTCGCGCGCCTCGACTTGAACCACGAGCTTGAAGAGCACGCCCTCTACCTGCGCGAAGAGCGCTTCAAGCCCTTCGCGCCGGGCGAGCACGACAAGCTCGCGCTGCTGCTGCTCTCGCGCTGGCTCACCGAGCAGCTCTTCGCGTTGAAGGAGCAGCTGCACACGCCGCTCAAGCGCGCGCGGCTGGTGGAGATCCTCGACAAGGCCGAGCTCATCCTGCTCGGCCCGAAGCATTGAGCTCGCATCGCGAAATCGTCTCCCCGCGTCGCTCAGGAGCAGATTTTCCCGGCAAGATCTCGATCCCACCTACATCCGCACACAATTTCGCGCGCAAAATCATCTCCCCGC
>JAFEBB010000052.1 GCA_018266075.1 Deltaproteobacteria bacterium
GTCGACGTGCTGCTGGTCGACGTGCTGCTGGTCGACGTGCTGCTGGTCGACGTGCCGGAGCTTCCAATCGTGGTCGATGTGGCCCCGATGGTTCCCGTCGAACTCGCGGCGGTGCCCGTGCTCGCTCCGTTGCCGCCGCGCCCCGCTGTATTCCCAGAGCCGGCGGTCGACAGAGACGTACCGCTGGCGCCGGCCGACCCACCGTTTTCCGGCGCCACGAAGCACGCCGAGAGTGTCCACGCCATCAGCAACCCCGAACCGATGCGTCCTGCGATCCATGCGCTTCGAGAACACGCCGCCATGGCAATCCGCCCCCCTCCGTGAATTCCGGAAGACGAAGGCTATCCCAGATTCGCCTGCGGGTAAGCCGTCCAGCGGCCCTCGACGGCCGATAACCCGCGTTACGACAAGTCTTGCCGCCGGAGCTCTGCCCTTCCCCCGTGATACGACCAGGCTCTGCAATTCGCGCGGGCATCGGCGATCCCTTGGGCAGCGAGACGAGAGATCTCGTCCACGCAGTTCTCGGGAACTCGACCGGGCGACCTCGGCTGCGCGGCCGCCGCTGTGAAAAGCAGACCAACCGTGACAAATCCGCGGGTCCACATCATGGATCCCTCGAGCTCCACGTCAGTACTCGAACGCGTGGCCCTCTTCGAGAAAGAGATCATCACGAGCCCGCGGTGTCTGAGCGCGGTCGAGGCCGTCGACGTCAAAGCCAACGAGGATCCGTTCGTAGGCAGGACGTCTTGCAGCGAGGTCAGCCACTCGGAACGGAAGCTCTGGCCCGTCGCGCATCAGGTCGACCTCCCCCATTTCGACCGGCCGATGCCCGGGCGCGACCCACTTCACCAGAAGCCGACCTCGCCCGGCCCCAAGAGACACGAACTCGCGCTCGATGTCTCCGCTGACGGCACAATTTGGTCGTCTCGCTCATGCGTCACCGGGGCGGCGAGATAGAGCGTGCTCTTCGTGAGGAGAGGGTTCGACGGTGGCTGCATGGTTTCGACCGACGCCGCGGCGGGCGAACCGGGCACGGATTCTCCGTCGCACAGCTACCTCGGGACGAGGAAGAAGAGCGGCGCGAAGTCCGATTCCGAGTTGTATTGAACCTGGCCCCCATGGGCGATGTACGTCAGCGCATCGACCTCGCCGAACATGGCCTCGGCGCCCACCTGGTTCCCAAAGTTGCAATCATAGAAACCGTAGTTGAGGTCGTGTTCTCCGCCTTGCTCAGCCTTTCGCCACGCTCCCGCATCGTCGATTTCGCCGTCGCCCCCCTCGAATCCGGACGGGCTGAGTCCTCCGTCGTTGTTGTCGACGATGTCGAGGCCCCATTTGAGCTGGTACATGTTGATGCAGTTCCCGGCGTCGTCCGAAAAATGGGCGGGCACCGTTATCTGGAAGCGGTGGGTCTCTGAGTTTCCGGTCGGCGCGCCCGAGGAGTCGAACTCGTCCAACGTAAACTCGAGGATCTCTCCGTTCGTGACCAGCCTACCGGCGCAGCTGGGTGCAATCGTTGAGTTGGCGAACTCGGTACAGCACGGCGGGATGCCTGCGGTCTCTCCCGGCCCGCAGACGCTACGAAAACCGCCATCAAGGAACGCCTGTGACGCGCCGGTCGTTCCGGATGTGCCGCTCGTGCTGGTGGCGGCGCTGCCCGTTGAGGTCCCACTCGTCGATGAGCTGGCAGATGAGCTCGCCCCTCCAGAGCAAGCAGAGAGCAGTCCCATAATCGAGATTGCGCAGAGCGCCGACGAGACGGAGCTGCCCCTCGCGAGCGATGTCTCCACAAGCCTCAGCATGAAAACTCCGTCCTGAGCCGCCTCTAAGTTGTTTAATGCAACTCCACGAGCTCGAATCCAACCGGCATAGGAGCGCACCTCGCCCTGCGGCTCGCGCCGAGCATTTCTGAACGACCCCGGCAGGCCATCATGCGTGCTGAGGCAGCCCGCCAGGTTTCGTGTGCGAAGCGGAGCGAACCAGTCGTGCCCATGATGGCGTGCTCCGTGCGTGCGATTGCCCCCGAGGCGCGCGTCTACTTCACAGGGTTGAAGTCGGTTGCGATAACGAAAATGAGAACGAGGAAGCTCGCCATCGCAGTGGGCGCGGCTCATTGGAGGTCATGTATGGAATTTAGCGGGACGCCTCGTTCGATTTCCAGAAATTTCGCGCCTCGCGACTCTTGAGAGCGTCCGTTTACTCCACCTCGCCCTTAGGAGTGGCTCGTTGGGCCTTTTCACGGGTGCTGCGTCAGAAGGACACCTTCCTGTCGGTGCACGCGGCGCTACCCAGCCCATCCGCCCATCCGCCCACTGCACCCACCCCAACATCCCCCTCTCGACCCCTCGCTCACCTTGCTCGAGGTTTCCGAACCCTCAAGTCGCCTCATCGAATGAAAGCCCCGTCGATTCACTCACCCCTGCCGACGATTCAAAAACCTCTCCACACGTCTTCGAATGAAAGCCCCGTTCATTCGATCGAACGACCCGATAATTCGAATCCCTCCCCGCCGGCGAGCGAATGAAAGCCTCGTTCATTCCCTCCCTCTCCTCAACCTCTCGCTCCCTCCGCTTCACGATTTCCTCCCACCACTTCACAACTCCGCCGCCTCCGATTGCACACTAGCTTCGCCGGCTGCTCCCAATCGGGGCCACACCTGTCGCGCACCGCCCACACTCCGCGTGAACCCATTGAGCCGGCCCTCTCGAACCGGGCACCCTCTGCGCTCCCTTTCACAAGGAGCTGCACATGTCGCCTCGCAAGCCGCACGATCCCAGCTCGAAGAACCACGTCGCCGCCGGTGGCCAGCCCAACCCGTTCCTCGAGTCGGGCCCCTATGACGCCCTGGGGATGCTCACCCCGGCCGACCTCAAGCAGATGCGCGAGACCGCGGTCCCGCCCGCCGTGCCCAAGAACCCACCCCGGAACCTGGTCACGGCCTTCACGCCCGAGGTGAAGCGGATCCTCAGCCACCCCGGCGTCCGCGCCTTCTTCGGCACCCGGGTGGACATGGCCGGGCTGCTCGAGTCGGAGGGCCGCTTCGAGATCTTCGACGCCATCCGCACCCGGGCGGACAACACCTCGGCGCTCGCCGCGCAGATCAGCGCCCCCGACGGCCTGCGGGTGCAGGACCAGCTCGGCAAGCTGATGAGCAACTGGGACGACTTCGAGGAGGCCTTCCCCAAGGAGGCACTGGTGCTCGCGCCGCTGCAGCAGCTCTGGGTGACGAACCACCCCGGGCGCAAGCCGGCCAAGGCGACCAGGTCGGGCAAGCCCGGCGCCGAGGAGGGAGCGAGCGCCCCGGGCGCGGGCGCCACGGTCCCGTCGGTGGTCCCGGCGAGCAAGGTGACACCGGCGTCGACGTCGAGCGCGACGGCCAGCGCCACCCCGCCTCCGGAGATCGCAGCGGAGACGCGGGACGTGCGGCCTCAAGCTTGAGCCAGCCCGGGCCGCGAGCGGGAGCTCCCTCTCTCCCGCCCGCGGGCAGCCCGGCGGCGACGCCCGCTCCGCCGTTGGAGGCGCGGCGGCCTTTCCGTGTACCTTGCCGCCCATGAGCCCTGCCCTCCTCCTCGCTGCCGCGCTGCTCACGGGCGCCACCACCGACGCCTCGGCGCTGCTCGATCGCGGCCCCATCGTCTCCATCGAGCAGACGCCGGACGGCAAGTTCAAGCAGTGCACCGCGCTCGCGCGCGTGGACGCGCCCATCGACCGCGTGTGGCAGGTGGCCACCAACTACAAGGACTTCCATACCTTCATGCCCAAGGTGGTCGCGTCGGACGTGATTCACGAGGAGCCCGGCATCGTGGACGTGAAGTTCGAGATCGACGTGCCCGGCGTGAACACCAAGTACGTGATGCGTCACAGCCTTCATCCGGACACGCACACCATCGAGATGAACTGGGTGAAGGGCGACTTGAAGGGTTCGCACTGGGTGCTGCACATGGAGAGCACGCCGGACGGCAAGACGCTCATCAGCTACAGCGGCGCGAGCAAGAACTTCTCGTCGATCCTCGAGGGCCTGGAGGACAGCCAGCAGACGATCTCTGTCGGCGTGAATGTCTCGAGCGCGCTCACGGTGGTGAAGGCGTTCAAGCAGCAGGCCGAGGCGAAGTAGCGGGTGCGCGCGGGCATCTTCGTCGGCGGGCAGAGCACGCGGATGGGCGGCAAGCCCAAGGGGCTCCTGCACGCGCCAGGCACGCAGACGCCGCTCGTGGTGCGGCTCGCGTCGATCGCTCGGAGCGTCGGTCTCGAGCCCGTCTTCGTGGGAAAGACCGACGCCGCCTACCGTTCGCTGCTTCCGGACTTGCGCACGATCGACGACGCGCCCGGCATCGAAGGTCCGCTCGCGGGTCTCGCGGCGCTGCTTCAGGACGCCGGCGACGCGCGCGTCATTGCGCTCGCATGTGATTTGCCGTTCGTGGAAGCGCGGCTGCTCGAGCGGCTCGCGTCGGAGAGCTCGGACGCATCCGTGCTCGCGCCGCGCGCCACGCCGAGTGCGCCCTGGGAGCCGCTGTTCGCGCGCTACGACGCGACGAAGGTTCGGCCCGTGTTGCAGCGCGCGCTCATCGAAGGCGTCCGTTCGTTTCAGGCGCTCTTCGCGCGGCTCGACGTCATCCAGCTCGCGCTGAGCGACGACGAGCGGCCGCAGCTCCGCGACTGGGACTCGCCCGACGATCTCGCGTGACTACTGCGCGCCCCACTTGCCGCCGTTGGTTTGCCACTCGAGCTCGTCGTCGATGGCGTGGGTGAGATCTTCGGCGCTCATGGGCAGCTCGTAGTCGCGCCCATTGATGAAGATGGACGGCGTGCCCTTCACCTTCGCGCGGTGGCCCTCTTCCTTGGAGGCCTCGATGAGCGACTGGAACGCGTTCGACTGGATGGCCTCCATCAGCCGGTGCGGATCGAGCTCCGCGTCGGAGGCGTAGCGCTGCAGATCGCTCACGTCCAGGGCCTCCTGGTGCTCGAACATCGCGTCGTGCATGGGCCAGAACTTGCCCTGCGCCTTGGCGAAGTACGCGGCCTCGGCAGCGAGGTCCGAGTGCGGATGCATCTTGAGCGGGAACGGCTTGAAGCAGAGCCGCACCATGCCATTCGGCGTCACCAGCGACTCGAGCACCGGCCGCGCGAGCCGACAGAACGGACACTCGAAGTCGCTGAACTCCACGATGGTGACCTTCGCGTCGGCCGGCCCGCGGCACATGCCATCGTCCACCGAGAGCGGCACGCGCTCCGACGCCGCGAACGCCGTGTAGTACTTGTTCAGCGAGGTGTTGATCTCCGTGTTCGTCGCGCCCGCCGACGCCAGGCCGGTGGCGAGCTGGAGCATTCGCAGCGCGTGCCGCTGGTGCGCGGGCTGCTTGAGGCACTCCTGGAGCGTCGTGGCGCAGCCGTCGTACGAGAACGCGTCCTTCGAATAGGCAAGAATCTGCCGCGACAGCGAAGGCAGCACCTGGTCGAGCGGATAGCCCGGCAAGTCTGCCTCGGTCGGCGTGGGGCCGTCGGCGCCATCCGTGAAGCCGCCGTCGACGCTGCGCAATGTTGGCTGCGCAGCCACGCGCTCTGGCATCGGCGGGGTCATCGCGGGCTTCTGCGACTCGGCGCACCCGACACCCAGCGCGACGGCGAGAAACACGAACGGGAGACGCTTGGCCATGGCAAAACTCAAGCGCGCTCGGACGCAGGCGTCAATCGACTTCACGCGCCACCCTGCCCCGGCGCGCAAATGATTGCTTGGGGCTCGAGCTTCGGCGCCGGACCGTCCTTGATTCCCAGTTCCACGCACAGCGCGTGAAGCTTCTCCGAGGTGCGCTTCGGATGCGCGAGCTTGAGGAGCGCGTAGCGCGTCTCCTCGTCGAGCGCGCGCCAACCCGAGGCATCGAGGCGCACGCCCAGCTCGGCCAGCCGCGACGTCACGAGCGCGGGGATCTCCGGCGCGTTCCAGCTGCGCTGCTCGGCGTCCGCGTCTTGAAGCGGCTTGAGGTGCACCCCCGCACGCGCGCAGAACCCCTGGAGCACCTCTCGATAGATGGAGAGCTCCGCGTCGGTATCCACGGACAGGTGGCAGAGCGCGAGCCGCTCGGGCCGGGTGAGCGCTTGCCAGCCCTCGAGGGAGATCTTGAGCTGCGCGAGGTCGAGCTTGCGGCGCACGGTGAGCGGCACGCAGTCGAGCTTCTCGTGGATGTCGCCCTCGAAGCGGAACTGGCGGTACATGGCGCCGAGACTAACGCCTCACGGGCCCACGCGCTCGGGTCGGCTGTAGAGGTTGAAGCGCTCGCCGCGCACGAAGGCCGCCAGCGTGACGTTCGCCCGGCTGGCCAGGTCGATGGCGAGCGAGCTCGCTGCGCCCAGGCTGGCCACGACGGGGATGCGCGCCATGGTGGCCTTCTGCACCACCTCGAAGCCCGCCCGGCTGCTCACCACCAGGAGCGCCGGCCGCTTCACTTCGGGCTTCACCTTCGACCCGACGAGCCCCGCGTACAGCAGCGCACCGACGACCTTGTCCACGGCGTTGTGGCGGCCCACGTCCTCGTGCGCTGCGAGCAGCTCGCCCTGCGCATCGAAGGCGGCCGCGGCGTGCGTGCCCCCGGTCTGCGCGAAGAGCGCCTGCTTCTCGCCGAGCCGCGCCGCCGACGCGAGCAGCACCGCGCGGGGAATCCTCGGGCCATCGGGAAGCGGGAGACAGCGCTCGAGCAGATCGTCGACGCTCTGCCGGCCGCACAGGCCACACGCGGCCGTGGTCAGCGTTCCGCGGCGGCTGGCCTGCGCGCGCTCGATGGCGAGCACCACCCCGCCCGAGGGCCGCGCGTCGACCACATTTCCGTAAGCTTCGTCACCGGGCCGACCGCAGTGCGCGAGAGAGCTCAGCTCGTCGAGCGACCGGATGATGCCCTCGGCGAAGAGGAAGCCCGCCGCGAGCCGCGCGTCGTCGCCAGGCGTGCGAAGCGTGATGGCCAGGGTGTCGCCGGCCGCGCGGATCTCCAGCGGCTCCTCGACGGCCACCGCATCGCGCGCGCGAACCCCGTCGCGCCACACCTCGCGCTCGGTGGCGCCGGCCTTGGAAATGCTCATGCGCCCAATCTAACCAGAGCGGCGTCGGTCTATGCTCACGTCCATGGGCCAACGCTACGAGATCCTCCGCAAGCTCGGCGCCGGCGGCATGGGCACGGTGTACCTGGCCAAGCTCAAGGGCGAGGCGGGCTTCGAGCGGCTGGTGGCGCTCAAGAAGCTGAATCCGGAAGTGCTCGGCAACGAGGACGTGCGCACGCTCTTCGTGCGCGAGATCCAGCTCGGCGCGCGGCTGGTGCACCCGGCCATCGTGCAGGTGCTCGACGCCGGCATCTCCACGGGCGAGCCGTACCTCGCGTCGGAGTTCGTCGACGGCTCGGACCTCGAGGCGATCATCGACGCCCTCAAGAAGCAGGGCGCCAAGCTGCCGCCCGAGGCGGTGGCCTACGTGGGCAGCCAGGTGTGCCAGGCGCTGGCGTTCATGGTGGGCGTCACCGACGAGCAGGGCCAGCGCGTCATCCAGGCCCACCGCGACATCTCGCCCAGCAACGTGCTCGTGGCCCGCACCGGCGCGGTGAAGCTGGCCGACTTCGGCGTGGCCCGGCTGACGACTTCACAAACCTCGGCGGCGGTGGTGCGCGGCAAGTGGCAGTACTTCCCGCCGGAGATTTCGACGTCGGATCCCGACGTCCGCTCGGATCTCTTCGCGCTGGGCATCACCTTGTTCCAGCTCGCGTCGCTGCGGCATCCCTTCGAAGCGGCCACGGCGCAGGGCTACTACGAGCGCGCGGCGACCTTTCATCCCCCGCGGCCCGACGAGATCCCCGAGGCGCTCTGGAGCATCGTGAACCGCGCGCTCGCCAAGGATCCGGCGACGCGCTTCCAGTCGCCGGCGGAGATGGGCGAGGCGCTCGACCAGTTCGTGGCCTCCACGGGAAAGCCGATGAGCGCGCCGCAGCTCGCGCGGCTGGTGGGGCCCTTGCTGCCGCCGCCCGTGCCCACCACGACCGACCCCACGCTGGAGGCGCCCTTCGCGCGCACGGTGATGAGCGGCAGCCGCTTCGAGATGGATCCCGAGTGGCGAGCGGTGGGTCCGGCCATGGGCGCCGATGGGCAGATGGTGGGTAAGGCGCCGCCGCCTGCGTCTTCCGCCCCGCGCGCGCCTGCGCCGATCCCACGGCATGCGCCGCCGCCTGCGTCGGCCATCTCGGGGATCGCCGAGGACCTGCACGCTGGGTCGGCGCACGCGGCGCCGCGGCTGCACGAGGTGGAGAGCCTGGAGCTGCACGACAAGCCGCTGGTGGAGAAGCCGCCACCCGACGAGCCCGGCCCGCTGCTCGCGCCGCTTGCTGCGCCCGCGGCCAAGCGCGGCGGAGCGCTCGGCGCCGTGGTGGTGCTGCTGGTGCTGGCGGCAGCGGGCGGCGGTTTCTACGCGTGGAAGATGCTGCCGCGCCCCAACCTGCCCGGGACGACTGCGAGCGCGCCGCTGGTGGTGATCGACTCGACGCCCGACGGCGCCAGCGTGTACTCCGGCCAGGAGAAGCTCGGCGAGACGCCGCTCTCGTTTCCGAACGACTACCCCGCGGGCCAGACCGTGAGCCTGCAGCTCCGCAAGAAGGGCTACGCCAGCGCGGACATCGCCTTCGACGGCGACAAGCCGCAGCACATCAACGCGAAGCTCAAGAAGAAGTAGTTACGCGCGGAAGAGCGGCTGCTCCACCGACACATCGCGCTGCTGCTCATTGGCGCGAATCAGGTAGCCCATGAGCATGAGCGAGCTGGTGTTCTCGAGCACGCGCTCGGGATCCTTGGAGATGAGGTTGGCGCTGTAGCTGAGGAAGAACTGCGCCAGCTCCTCTCCCGCCTCGCGGACGATGAGCGCGTTCAGCGCCGAAGCATCCATCTCGCGGATGGCGTTGATGAACTCCACCGCCAAGCCCTTCTTGCGCTGATCCATGGCATTCCCCCTGCGCCCGTCCCAGGAACATAGGCACGCTTCGGCGCGTGCCCCAGCGTCGGCGCTTTGACATCAAATCAACGTGCGTGCCATCGTCGAATGGACCGTTGGTACCATACCGATTCACCACCCGGGGGGTGGGCGGATGTTCACGGGCGTGAAGGTGTTCTCCGCGACGAAGGCCAAAGAGCGCGAAGAGCTCGGTGAAGTCATCAATCGCTGGATCCGCGACCACCGCGAGGTGGAGATCGTGGATCGCGTCGTGACCCAGTCTTCGGACAACGAGTTCCACTGCCTCACGGTGGTGCTGTTCTTCAAAGACGGCGCGAAGTAGCGGCTACGGCCAGGCACCCCACAGCCCGAGCGCCGTACACAGCGCAGCCGCCGCGGCGCAGAGCCCGGCTTCGCGCGCGAGCCGGCGGGCCACATCGTCGCCCAGGCTGAAGGCATCGCGGCCGGCGTGCACCAGCGAGGGCCCCTGTTCGCGCCGCACCACGCGGCCCAGCACGCGCGCGGGCGCGCCATCGGGCAGGCCCACGGTGCGGGAGCGATAGAGCGCCGCAGGATCCGGATCGGCGTCGAGGCGCCAGCCCTCATCGCACGCGCGCGCAGGCAGGAGCTCGACGGCCGCGCGCCGCAGCACGCCCGGTGGCACCGAGAGCGCGAGCGAGCGCGTGCGTCCATGCAGCTCGACCAGCTCGGCCCAGGCTTCGCGCGTCGAGATGCGGCGCCAGCGGCCGGCGTCCCAGCGATCGACCTCCACGCGTCGATAGAGGCACGCGGGCGCACCGTCGAGCGCGGGCAGCGGCTCGGGCGAGCGGAGCGTGCCGGCCCAGAGGCGCCGGTGCTTGTCGTCGGCGAGCTCGTCGGGAGAGCGCGGCCGTTCGGCGAGCATGGCGCGGCGCAGGATCCACCGCCGGGCGGCCACGAGGCTCAACGCCGCGGTGAGCGCGCCCGCGAGGCCGATCATGCCCGCATGCACCACGGGCACGCTGCGCAGCTCGCCGTGCACGAAGAGGATGCCGCAGCCGAGCACCACGAGCAGCCCCACCCGCCTCGGCCGGCGCTCGGCGTCCGCGAGCAGCAAGGGCATGCCCAGCAGCGCCGCGACGCCGCCGAACAAGGCCACCAGCGGCGCCAGCAGCGGCTGCCAGACGCCCATGACTCCCCCCAGCGATCAAAGCTGGGGAGCCGGTCCGAGCTCAGCAACCGTGGGCACACGGATCGGTCGACTCCGAACGACCCACGACCCACGTCCCGCGATCGGGCTACTTCTTCTTGTCCGGCTCGGCGTGCGCGGGAAGCGCGGCCGGTGACGTGGCACTGGTCGCGGCCTGCAGATGCGCTTGCACCTGCGCGGCCACCTGCGCGCGCGCCTCGCGGGCGGCGGCCATCTCCGCCTTGCGTTTCTCGCTCTGCTCTTTCTGCTCGGCGTCGAAGGCCTCGTACGCGCGAATCACTTCCTGCACCAGCGGGTGGCGCACCACGTCCACGTCGCTGAAGGTGCAGAAGCGGATGCCGTCGATGTTGGAGAGGATCTTCTGCGCGATGCTGAGGCCGCTCACCTTGCCCTGCGGCAGGTCGGTCTGGGTGAGGTCGCCGGTGACCACGGCCTTCGACGCGAACCCGAGGCGGGTGAGGAACATCTTCATCTGGTCGACGGTGGTGTTCTGGGCCTCGTCGAGGATGACGAACGCGTCGTTCAAGGTGCGGCCGCGCATGAACGCCAGCGGCGCGACCTCGATGGTGCCGCGCTCCACCAGCGCCGCGGCCTTGTCGAAGTCCATCATGTCGTTGAGCGCGTCGTAGAGCGGCCGCAGGTACGGGTTCACCTTCTCCGCGAGGTCGCCAGGAAGGAAGCCGAGCTTCTCGCCGGCCTCCACCGCGGGACGGGTGAGCACGATGCGCTTGCACTGCTTCTCCTGCAGCGCTGCGATGGCCATGGCCATGGCGAGGTAGGTCTTGCCGGTGCCCGCCGGCCCGATGCCGAAGACGATGTCCTTCTCGCGGATGGCGTCGATGTAGCGCTTCTGCGCGATGCCCTTGGGTGTAACCAAACGGTTACGCGAGCTCACGAAGACGGTGTCGAGGAAGATCTCCTTCAGCCGCGCGGCCGGATCGGCGCCGAGCACGCGGATGGCCTGCTCCACGTCCTCCGCGTAGAGCGGGTAGCCGCTCTTGAGCAGCTCGTAGAGCTCGGTCAGCAGCCGCTGGGCCTGGGCCACGGCGTCCGGCGGGCCGCCCACGAAGAGCTGGCCGCCGCGCTGCGCCACCTGCACCCCCAGCCGACGCTCGATGAGCTTGAGGTGCATGCCCTGGCCGCCCACCAGGGCCTGGACCAGGCGGTTGTCCTCGAACTCGACGCGGACGGGTGCCGATGCGCTCATGGAATCTCGGGGCTCGGTCTGAAGGCGCAGGGGCATGGCTCACCCGGTGTCGGACTCTCCGACGCGCGAGCCTGCCAAAGCCTGAAGCCTGTCGCCTGACCTGGGGTCATCGAAGTGGCGGCAACAGCACGTAGGACTGGGCCGCCGTCCGACGGTAATAGTAGCGCTCACCCCAGGGGAATTGCAGGTCGGCGGGGCTGAGGAGCTGCTCGTTGGCGAGGGCGTCGAGCTCGGCCGGCAGCTCGCCGTGCTCCAGCCGGAAGACGTCGATGGCGCCGCGGATGCGCTCGATCTGCCCGCGGGCCAGGAGCCGGCGGGCGGCGGGGTCCACCACCTCCAGCTCGCCCTGGGAGAGCCGCCGCGAGAGCAGCCCGCTCTGCCCGAACACGAACACCACCACGGCCACCAGCAGCACCGTCACCACGGCGCTGCCCATGCCCTCGCGCAGCCGCTCGCCGAAGCCCTTCTGCACCGAGCTGCCGAGGTCGTCGTCGTCCTTGCCGCGCGGGGTGAGCGCCGCGAGGTAGCCCTCGGCCACGAGCACCTGGAGCGCCTTGCAGGTCTCGAACTCGCCGAGCCGCGAGAGCTCGATGTAGCGGGTCACCGTGCGGTGCGACTCGTAGAGCGAGAGGACCTTGCGCTCTGCGCGGCCGAGCTCGCCCTTCTTGGGCTCGTCGCCGCCGCCCTCGCCGAAGGCCGCGTCGAGGCCGAAGTCGTCGTCGCTCTGGCTCTCGGCGGGCGCTTCCTTGAGCTGCTGGAAGGTCATGCGCCCGCTGGTGATGACCCGGCGCACCGCGGGCCACTCGTCCACGCGGCGGAAGCCCTCCATCAGCACGCTCTCGCTGCGGATGGGCGTCACGGATTCCGGATCGACGTCGACGTCCTGCTGCTCGAAGGCGTAGCTGCCCTGCTTCCACGCGAAGAGCCGGTAGAGCGTCTCGGTGGTCTGGAGGTGCGTCGTCTCCTTCAAGGCCTCGCGGGTGAGCGCGCCGGAGCCGATGAGGATGTCGCCGAGGCGGCGGAGGGTGCGCTTCTGCTCGTCGAGGGCGGCGTCGAGCTGGGCCTGGGTGATGAGATCGGCCCGGACGAGCATGTGGCCGAGGAGCTCCTTGCGCTTGCGCGCGGCGCTCTCGGCCTTCACCACGTTCCCGTCCTTGAACGAGATGTGGACCTCTTCGTCCTTGCCGTTGAGGTGGAGGACGCCGGTTTTGCCTTGCTGGCCGATGAGCTGGAAGATGTCGGCGATGCCGAAGTCGCCGAGCGTGCCTTGGAGGGCCATCTAGACCACCCTCCGTTCTTCGCCGGAGCGATAGCTGCGGATGGAGAGCGCCCAGGCGACGAGCAAGAGCGCGCCGCCCACGATCTGCCGCGGCAGGGCCAGGCCGCCGCCGAAGGGCACGCGGAACAAGCCCTCACCGAGCACCAGCGCCGCGCCCCCCAACAGCGCCAGTACGAGGAAGATCGTGCCCACGATTGGCCGGCCGCCGAGCAGGTGGCCCATGCCGGCCATGACGTAGCTCGCGAACCGGCGCCCCTTCAGCCAGCGGTCCTGGTACTTGCGCGCGCTGGCCTCCTTGCGCGCGCGCGTCTGCGGATCGACGGCGCCCTTCTTCATGAAGGCGTTGTGGCACTGGCCGCAGTTGGTGCCGCCGGCCAGCTCGCGGTCGCAGCGCGCGCACACCGGACGGCCGCAGCGGCTGCACTCCGAGCACGGGTTCAGCTTCGCGCCCGCGAGCGCCAGGCCCCAGAAGCCGAGGATCAGCGCCGCCGCGAAGCCCTGGCTCGCGCCCGGCGCGGCGCTGCCCCAGATCTGATCGCGGAGCTGGCGCGTCACCGAGGCCTCCACCGCCGGCCCTTCGCGCGCCGCGACGACGGCCGTCGAGGGCAGCTCGAGATCGATGACGAAGAGGTTGGCGCGGTTGTCGCTCGCGCGGTCCATCAAGGTGCGGTCCAGACGGTAGACGGCGCTGGTGGCGGCCTTGCCGCGCTCAATGTCATCGCTGACGTCGCGGTCGCGGTTCTGGAGCTGCGCCTTGCGCACCGAGGCCTTGGCGAGGTTGTAGTGGATGATCGCCGAGTCCGGCTCGATCTGCGCGGCCGAGAGGTACGCGTCGCGCGCGCCCTCGAGATCGCCCGAGATGAGCAGCGCATTTCCCAGGTCGTTCTGCGCCTCCGCGAGCCGCGGGCTGAGCGCGAGCGCCTTCTTGAACCGCTCGATGGCCAGCGGGTAGCGGCCGGCGCGCTTGGCGTCGAGCCCGAGCACGAAGAGCACCGACGCGTCGGCCTGGCCGTTCTTCTCCAGCGTCTCCAGCCGGGCCACGCTCTCCGCTGCGTCCGGACCGCCCTCCTGCACCCGGTCCTCGGCCTCGGCGAGCGTGCCCGTGTACACCAGCGCCCGGCTGCCGATGCCGCCCAGGATTGGGAAGGCCGCGAGCAACGCCAGGAGCAGGGTCATCACCACCCGCTCCGAGGTGCGCACGTACAGGAACGACGCCGCCGCCAGCGCGCAGAGCTCCGCCAGCGGCCCGAGCTTGAAGGCCCAGGGCAGGAGCAGGAGCAGCACGAAGAGCACGGTGGTCTGCGCGGGCAGCGCGCCGCGCGGAAAGAGGTGGTGGAAGTCGTGCAGCGCGTAGCGCAGCGGCCGCAGCGCGAGCCCCAGGATGCCCAGCACCGCCGCGAGCGCCAACCCCAGCCCCGCCGCCGCGCCCAGGTTGCCGATGAACGACAGCCGGGTGTTGTTCTGCCCCATCGCGCGGGCCACGCCGTCGCGCAGGGCGCCGAGCGAATCGCCGATGTTCGAGATGTCGCTGGAGATCTTCACGCGCGCGAGGGCGAAGCGCGCGCTGGGCGCATCGGGCGCGAGGGCCACCGCGAGCTCGGCGAGCCGCGTGGCCTCCGCGGGATCCTTGGCGTCGAGCTGGAGCTGCGCCTCGTGGTCCAGCGCGCCGGCCATGCTGGTCAGGTCGCGGATGCCCAGCTCCTCGCGCGCCTTCTTCAGCTGCGCCTCGGCCTGCGCCTCGACCTTGGGGTTGTGGGTGGACACGGCCTTGCGGCGCACGTCCCAGGTGTCCTGCAGGCTCGACCAGGAGCTCTTGGGCGGCACCAGGGGCAGCGCCTCGGCGAGGCCACCGTCCACGGCGAGCGGACCTGCATCGGGCGCGCCAGCATCGGGCGGGCCCTTCTGGGCCATGGCGCCGCCTGCGTCGCGGACTTTCTTGCCCGGCTTGCCCACCTCGGGCGCCTGCTCGGGCTCGGGCGCGAGCGGCGAGCGCTTGATGTCGTCGCCGGCCTGCTGCTCGCCGTCGTCCGGCTCGGGGCCGGTGTCGGTGGGCAGGCCTTCGGACTCGCTGGTGTCGTCGTCGTCGCTGGCCTTGTGGGCCTTGCCGTTCTTGGCCTTGTGCTGCGGCTCGTTCTCGATCTCCTCGACCGTCTTGGGCGCGTGAAACTGCGCCAGCGCCGGCCCGGGGAGGGAGAGCGCGAGGCCTGCGACGAAGGCGAAGGCGAGGATGATTCGAGCGCGGTTCAGGGCGAAGCGAGACCGTGAGAGTTGGCGCGAGTCTACGGGTGGTGTCCGGGGGGCGGCAAGCAGCGGCGCGGGGCGTTCGAGCCAGCTATCCTGCGGCCGACGTTGACTTCAGGAGTCGCATGTCGCGCGCCGCCGAGCAGCTGGACCGCCTCATCGAGATCATGCGCCGCCTGCGCGCCCCCGGCGGCTGCCCCTGGGACCGCGAGCAGGACCTGGCCTCGTTGCGGCGCTACCTGGTCGAGGAGACCTACGAGGTCCTCGACGCCCTCGACGCCGCCGTGGACAAAGGCGAGCTCAAGAAGGGCGCGCTGCGCGAGCTGCCTGTGGAGCTCGGCGACCTGCTCTTCCAGATCATCTTCCACGCGCAGCTGGGCCAGGAGCGCGGCGAGTTCGACATGGCCGACGTGGTCCAGGCCATCGCCGACAAGATCGAGTCGCGGCATCCGCACGTCTTCGGGGACCAGAAGTTCGAGAGCACCGAGGCCTTCCTCGGCGCGTGGGCGGGCTTCAAGGAGAAGGAGCGCAAGGCCGCCGGCCAGGAGAACCCGTCGGCCATCGACGGCGTCCCGACGGCGGCCCCTGCCCTGCTCCGCGCCGAGCGGCTCACCGACAAGGCGAGCAAGGTCGGCTTCGACTGGAAGGACTGGCACGGCCCGCGCGACAAGGTCACCGAGGAGCTGCGCGAGCTCGACGAGGCGCTCGCCGCCAACGACAAGGCCCGCATCGAAGACGAGCTCGGCGACCTGCTCTTCTCGCTCTGCAACCTGGCGCGCTTCACCCACACGCCCGCGGAGGACGCGCTCCGCCGCACCATCCGCAAGTTCGATCGCCGCTTTCGCCACGTGGAGTCGCGGCTGCGCGCGCAGGGAAAGAAGCCGAGCGACGTGACGCTCGCGGAGATGGACGCGCTCTGGGACGAGGCGAAGAAGCTGCCTTCCGACCGTTGATGGCGCACGCGCGACGCGTTCACCCCGCGCTCGCTCGAGCGTCACCTGCTTTTCACAGGAGCTGTGCGTTGCCTGTTGGAAGAGCTGTGGAAAACACGACGCGCCCTGCGTCCCTTCAAGCGATCCCTCAGCTCGCTCCAGGTTGCAGCGAATCCGAATCGTGATGGGCAACGCGTGCTTGCGCGATTTCGGGCGCGCATTCTCCACAGGCGACTGCCCGGAACGGCACTTTTGGCGCGATTGCCAGGAGGCCGGTGGATAACCCTCACGCGCTGCGGCGGACGGACGTGGAGCGAGCGACCATTCGTTCGCTCGAAAACCGCAGACGTTCCTTGACGCTGCGTCGCGTTGCTTGCTATGAGCCGCGCCTCTTTTGCGAGAAGTTCGCGTCGTTTTGTGGAGGAATTCGTGGCCAATCTGCCGTCAGTCGAGAAGCGTCACCGCCAGTCGTTGAAGCGCAATGCCCGCAACGTGCAGAAGCGCACCCAGGTGAAGACCGCGGTGAAGAAGCTTCGCGACGCCATCGCCAAGAAGGACGCCGCCAAGGCCAAGGAAGCGCTCAAGGAGGCCCAGGGCGTGCTGTCCAAGGCTGCTTCGAAGGGCGTGCTCACCGACCGCAACGTGTCGCGCCGCATCGGCCGCCTGAGCAAGGCCGTCCACGGCCTGAGCGCCGCCAAGTAGTTCGCGCTTCGTCGTTCGCTCCGAGCGCTCTCGGCATTGTGCCGTGAGCGCTCGATGCGTTGCGGGGAAACCCCATCCCCGGCCCTTCCCCGTCTCACGCGGGGAAGGGAGCTGATTCGTTCGTTAGAACCCGATCGAAAGCTTGTCGAACGCCTCGCGCATGAGCCGCTTGGCCAGGCGCTGCAAGGCGACGCGGCGCGCGGCTTCAATCTCCAGCGCGTCGCGGCCGGGCGCATAGTCCTCGGTCCCGTTCACACAAGCATTGGCGAGGATCTTGTCGGCCTCGATGAGCCGGACGCACGCGCTCACGCTCACGTAGTACGCCGCCGCGCTGTTGCCGAACGGCCCCAGCGACTGCGGATTGCCGGTGGGGTTGGTGTACACGAGCCCCGGCCCGCCGCCCGACGCGGTGACCACACCCTTGGCCTGGACGACGCAATCCGAGTCGCCGGCGGCGTGCGCGTTGGCGAGCTCGGCGCGAAAGGCGTCGGTGAACACGACCTCGAGCCCGGGATCGGCCGTATCGTTCTGGAACGTGGGCGCAAAGACGCGCTTGCCCTCGGTGGGCAAGGAATCGCTGCGGGCGCTGAACCGGTAGCCACAGCCGCAGAGCAGCGCGAGGAGGACGAGCGCGCGCCTCATCTATCCAACGACGAAGTTCACGAGCCGCTTGGGCACGAACACGAACTTGCGAATCGTCTTGCCCTCGAGGTGCGGCTTGAGCGCGTCGAGCTTCTCGGCGGCGGCGCGGACCTCGGCCTCGGGCGCGGCGATCGGCATCGCCACTTCGCCGCGGAGCTTGCCGTTCACCTGTACGGCGTAGCTCACGGTGTCATCGACGACGAGCGTGCCGTCGAACTCGGGCCAGCTCTGCGCCTGGAGGCAGTCCTTGGCGCCGAAGTGCTGGGCGATCTCGTCCGAGAGGTGCGGTGAGAACGGGCTCATGCACACCGCGAGGATGCGAATCGCCTCGGCCCAGGCCGCGTCCAGGTTGTTCGACGGCGCCGCGTCCTTGAGCGCCATGAGCGCGTTCACCGCCTCCATCACGCCGGCGATGGCGGTGTTGAAGGAGAGCTTCTCCATGCTCTCGGTGACGCGCTTGAGGCACTTGTGCGCAATGCGGCGGATGGCGAGCGCGTCGCCCTCGACCTTGCCCTCGAAGGTCTTTCCCGCGGCGCCTTCGTGCGCGCGCGCGAGCCGCCAGAGCCGGCCGGCGAAGCGGTACTGGCCCTCGACCTGCTCGTCGCTCCAGTCGATGTCGTTCTCGGGCGGGCCGGCGAACATCACGAACATGCGCGCGGTGTCGGCGCCGTACTTCTCGATGATGGAGCGCGGGCTGATGACGTTCTTCCAGCGCTTGCTCATCTTGCGGCCGTCGGGGCCGTTCACGATGCCCTGGGTGATGAGCCGCTTCACCGGCTCGGCGACGCCCATGAGGCCCATCTCCTTCATCACCCGCGTCCAGAAGCGGAAGTAGAGGAGGTGCATCACCGCGTGCTCGGGGCCGCCCACGTACACGTCGACGGGGAGCCAGCGATCGGCGTCGGCGCGCTCGAAGGGGAGCTTGTCGTCGTTCGGCGAGAGGTAGCGCGCGTAGTACCAGGTGGAGTCGACGAAAGTATCCATCGTCTCCACTTCGCGCTTCGCCGGCCCGCTGCACTTCGGGCAGGTGGTGTTCACGAAGTCCGGCACCTTCGCGAGCGGCGGCTCACCGCGGCCGGTGAGCACCGCGGCCACGTCGATCTCCGGGAGCTTCACCGGGAGCTGCTCGAGCGGGACGGGAATGCCCACGCGCTTCGGGTCGCACTTTTCACAATAAACAATGGGAATCGGCGTGCCCCAGTAGCGCTGGCGCGAGAAGCCCCAGTCGCGGAGGTGCCAGTTCACGGTCTTCTTGCCGAAGCCCTTCGACTCGGCGTCGGCGGTCATCTTGGCGCGCGCGTCGCTGCTGGTGAGGCCGGTGTACGGGCCGCTCTCGACGAGCTTGCCGTCGTCGGTGAACGCCGCGTCGGCCTTCACCTCCGTGCCGGCCTTCGCGGGCGCGATCACGGTCTTGATGGGCAAGCTGTACTTCTTGGCGAACGCGTGGTCGCGCACGTCGTGTGCGGGCACGCTCATCACCGCGCCCGTGCCGTAGGTGGCCACGACGAAGTTGGCCACCCAGACCGGCACCTTCTCGCCGGTGAACGGGTTGATGGCGTGCGCGCCGGTGGCCACGCCGTGCTTCTCGGCCTTCTCGTCGGTGCGCGTGGCGGCGTCCTGCGTGGCGAGCTCCTTGCGGAGCGCGTGGATGCGCGGCAAGTGCTCGGGCGTGGCGATCTTGTCGACGATGGCGTGCTCGGGCGCGACGACCACGTACGTGCAGCCGAAGATGGTGTCCACGCGCGTGGTGAAGACGCGGAGCTTCTCCGGCTTGCCGTCGATGGCGAACTCGACCTCCGCGCCCTCCGAGCGGCCAATCCAGTGCCGCTGCGAGGAGGTGATGCGATCAGGCCACTCCTTCAATTCATTGAGCCCGTCGAGCAACTGTTGGGCGTAGTTCGTAATCCGGAACGCCCACTCCGGCATCTCGCGCTGCTCGACCACGTCGCCCGAGCGCTCGCAGGTGCCGTCGTCCTTCACCTGCTCGTTGGCGATGACGGTGGCACAGCCTGGGCACCAGTTCACCCGGTTGATGCGCCGATAGACGACGCCTTTCTCGAGCATCTTGATGAAGAACCACTGGTTCCAGCGGTAGTACTTCGGATCCGAAGTATTGACCTCGCGGCTCCAGTCGTAGCTCAAGCCGAGCGCCTGGGTGTCCTCGCGGAAGACCTGGATGTTCTGCGCGGTGCGGACGGCGGGGTGGACCTTGTCGGCGATGGCGGCGTTCTCTGCGGGGAGGCCGAGCGCGTCCCAGCCGAAGGGGTGGAGGACGTCGAAGCCGCGCATGCGGTAGTAGCGCGCGAGCACGTCGCCGATGAGGTAGTTGCGCACGTGCCCCATGTGCATGTTGCCCGAGGGGTACGGGAACATCTCCAGCACGTACTTCTTGGGTGCGCCCGGGCGCTTGCCGGCCTCGGTGAGGCCTTCCTTGGCCCAGCGGTCCTGCCAGCGCTTCTCGATCTGCTGCGGCTCGTAGAACTCCGACATCGCCATGGTGCGTGCTCCCTGAAAGCGCGCGGAAGCTAGCAGAAGGTGCCGCAGCGCGTAACGGCGCTGACGCGTGCGGGTGTGCCCTCTGACGCCGCTCGGCCGCCCGCCCAGCAGCCCCTCGCCGCTCGCGCGCCGCGTGCTCTGATGCGCGCGATGCTGCCGCTCCTCGCCACGTTGCTCGCCGCGACGCCCGCCTGGCAGCCGCCCTCGGACACCGCACTCGACGCGCTCGTCCGCGAGCTTCAGGCCCGTCCGCTGACGGAACGGCTCGACGCGCTCTCCACGCGCTTTCTCGGCGCGCCGTACCAGATGGGCCTGCTCGGCGAAGGCCCGGGGAACGGGCCCGATCCCGATCCGCTCTGGCGCTGGGATGCCGTGGATTGCGTGACCTTCGTGGAGGAGATGCTCGCGCTCGCGCGCGCATCGTCGCTCGCCGACGCCGAGCAGGTGCTTCAGCGCATCCGCTACGGCGGCAACGCGATCCGCTTCGCCGAGCGAAATCACCTGATGGAGTCGCAGTGGCTTCCCAACAACATCCGCAAGGGCTTCGTGCGGCTCGTGACCAAGGACATCGCCGGCACCGACGTGCGCTACCTCTGGCGGCGCGCGCTGCTGCCCGACCGCGTGAGCGACGTCGCCCTGCCCTACCTGCCCCTGGATCGCGCGCTCGCGCACCAGGACCAGATTCCAGAAGGCGCCATCTTCTTCGTCGCGCGCGGGTTTCGCGGACACGTGGCCGATCACGTGACGCACGTGGGCTTCTTCGTGCGGCACGGCGGGCGGCTCTTCGCACGGCATGCGTCGAGCGGACGGCGCAAGGTGGTGGACGAGCCTTTCGAACACTTCTTGCTGCGCGAGGCGCAGAGCATCCCGCGCTTCCCCGTGGTCGGACTGGAGCTCGCACTGCCAGTGGAACCCGGCGCGCCCTGAGCGCGCTTGAATCCCGCGCGGGATCCACATAGTCGAAAGGGACTGTCGACCCGAGGTCGGTGAATGAAGCGCGTGTTCCTGGTGGCCGTGGCAGCGCTGGCGCTCGCCGGCTGCAAGATCAACGACGACTCCGCCTCGACGCTCCCCGGCGCCGGCGGCACCGGCACCGAAGCCGAGGCGCGCACGTTCCTCGAGGGCTTCCTCAAGGCCGACACCAACAAGCACGCGCTCTCGCAGCGGCTCGAGCCGCGCGCCGACGACTACGACGCGGTCTTCGAGGATGCGTCGGTCGAGAAGGCGCGCACCTGGTACCAGCACGCGTGGTCGACCCACAAGCTGACCATCCAGGGCACGAAGGAGCAGACGGAGCTGCAGGTCTTCCACATGACCACGGAGGACCTGAAGGCCAACGCCGACTCCGCGAAGCAGTTCCCCATGAGCTACTCGCGCGTGGCCAACGCGCTCAAGCCGGGGCTCACCATCTACGGCTTCCGCTTCGTGAAGCCGGGCGAGACTGCGGGCACGTCATTCGACGGCCTCATCTTCGTGAACGGCCACTGGGCGTTCTTCCCCAAGCCGTTCCACGCGCTGCGTTAGCCGACCAGCCACCAGCCACCAGCGAACTTCACCGCAGGTGAAGTTTGCTTGCTCGCCCGCTCTCCAAGCGACCAACAGTGGTCTTCGTTGCAAGCGTTCCTACCTTCCAGGGAGCGCGGAGGCTGCTCCGCGCGCAACCCGTCGACCCCTGGGTCGAGGAGGAGGACACCAATATGAAGGCCAAGATGCTGGCGAGCGTCGTGGGTGCCTTGCTGATGGCCGGTGCCACCAGCGCCCTGGCGGACCCGTCCGACACCAACGACATCAACAACACCGGTTCGCAGGACATGAACCAGGGCAACGCGGGCCAGGGCATGTCGGGCAGCGAGCAGGATCAGACCGGCGCGAACACGAACCTGCAGCAGAAGAACATCAAGAATGCCCACGCCGAGTCGGCCAAGGGCATGCTCATGAGGACCGACAACGACGCGCACACGCTCACGCTCACCATCCCCGCGGGCAAGACGACCACCATCGAGAAGGCTGGCAACGTGACCAGCATCGACCAGACCAAGCACCTGGTGACGCTCTCGCTGCCCGTGGCCCAGGACGCGAAGGTGCTCCGCAACGGCAAGAGCTCGTCGCTCACCGCGCTGCAGCCGGGCGATGAGATCCGCGTGAAGTACGACCCCAAGCTGAACGCCATCACCAACATCTCGGCCACGCCGATGAAGGGCCACGCCGGTCACCAGGGCGCGATGCAGCCCGAGCAGCCCGCGGGCACCACCAGCCCGGACATGACCAACCCGGGCACGCCCGAGGGCGCGGGTGGCGGCGCGAACACGCCGCCGGGCTCGAACACGAACCCGTCGAACCCGTAGCTGCAGATCGGTGGCGCGCCGCGGCGCGAAATGAACTTCGCACCTGGCGATTGTCAAAACCGGCCCTGCACGTTCGTGCTTCTCGAACGTTGCAGGGCCGTCACCGTTCGATCGCGCTGAACGGTTGCTCAATTTCGGCGTCCGGGCGGATGCTCGTGGATGGGAGAGAGATTCGCCGGGCCGGAGGTGCTCCCATGAACGCCAGATTGTTCCTCGCGTGGTTGTGGCGCGAGATCCTCAGCGTGGTGCTGGTTGGCGCGGTGGGGATGGTGTCGTTCGAGCTCGCGTGGCTCGCGGTTCGCCTTCCCGGCCAGCCGCCCCGGAGCTTCTTGCTCTTCGCGGGAGTGGCCCTGTGCAGCTGGCTGCACCCGCGGCTGACGCGGCCGAAGCGGCGGCTGGCGGCGGCGCACTGAGAGCCGCCATTCGACGGGAGCGCTGTGCTACCGTCGATTCATGAAAGTCTGGATTTCTGTCGTTTCGCTCATCGCGCTTGCGGGCTGCTTTCACAGCGGCTCGGAAGCGACGGAGAGCTCGAGCAACACCACGGGCGGCATCGGCGCGACGGGCTCGAGCGGAACGGGCACCAGCGCAAGCGCCACCGCGAGTACGGCAACTTCGACCGGCTCGACAACGGATACGTCGAGCAGCGCGAGCGGCGGCGCAACGAGCAGCTCAACCGGAGCGAGCGCGTCCAGCGGCAGCTCCTCGAACAGCAGCAGCTCCTCGAGCAGCACGTCGTCGAGCAGCTCCACCAGCAGCTCGACTTCCAGCAGCAGTTCCAGCTCCAACAGCAGCTCCTCGACCAGCTCCACCTCGAGCAGCAGCTCGTCGAGCGGTTCGACCGGCGGGACCACGGGCGGCATCGATGCCGGGTTCGTTCCCCCGGCTGGCCTGGCGCTCTGGTTGAAGGGCGACGGTGAGATCGACACGATCGATGGCGGATACGTGACCGCCTGGCACGACGCCTCGGGGAATGGGCGAGACGCGACTCAGAGCTCTGCGCTCAAGCAGCCTCAGCTCATGGACGCGACGCCGTTGCCTGGCGCCAGCGCGAACGTTCCCTGGCTGCAGTTCCAGCCTGGCACGGGTCTCGGCTGGACCGACGGCACCGAGCTCGACGTCGACCTCACGTTCCTCGTCGGCGCGGACTACACGATCTTCGCGGTCATCTCGCGCTTCGGCGACACGTCGCCCTCGGGGAACTACTTCCTAGGCACGGGCTCGGTGACTCAGAGCTTGAACTACGGCGCGCTCCACCTCGGCTACTACGACGACACCGACTTCCGCTTCTCCGAATTTGGAAATGACATCGACGCGTCCGTTCCTTCCAACCTGCCCGGGCAGTGGCAGCTCGCGCTCGTGACGGGGGAATTCTCGAAGACAGGCGGGCACACGCTGTACCTCGGCGGGAATCTCGTCGGCAGCAACCCCGACCAGACCGCGATGCAGAGCGCGCTTCAGGGCGCCGTCGGCCGAGGGTTCCTGGCGACGGCCGGGAGCACGCAGTACCAGGGCGGAATCGGCGAGATCCTCATCTTCACCGAGGCGCTCTCGAGCACGGATCGCGCGGCCGTTGAGAACTACTTGAGGACGAAGTGGCGGCTGCCATGAAGTGACGCGATGCAGTCGTGCTACCGTCAATCCATGCAAATCAGGGTTTCGGCCGCTTGCCTTTTGGCCTTGGCGGGCTGCTTCAAGAGCGGAACGGACACCTCTGAGACCTCGAGCAGCACCACGGTTGGCGTCGGAGCAACCGGCTCGAGCGGGACCGGCGCGAACACCAGCGTGACCGCGAGCACGGGAACCTCAAGTAGCTCGAGCGGAACCACAGACACGTCGAGTGCAACGAGCAGCCCGTCGAGCAGCTCCAGCTCGAGCTCGTCGAGCGACGGCACATCGTCGAGCAGCGCGAGCTCCGTCAGCAGCTCCTCGAGCTTCTCGAGCTCGGGGAGCAGCTCGTCGAGCAGTTCGAGCTCCAGCAGTTCGTCGAGCAGCTCCAGCTCGTCCGGCAACAGCTCGAGCTCCTCGAGCTCGACCGGATCCACCGGCGGCACCACGGGCGCCGTCGACTCAGGCGTTGTCCTGAGACCGAGCCTCGCGCTGTGGCTGCGCGGCGATGGGCAGATCGACACCGTCGACGGCGGGTACGTGACCACCTGGCACGACGCCTCCGGGAATGGTCGCGATGCAAGTCAAGCGAACGCGATCAAGTTGCCGCAGCTCCAGTCGGCCACTCCACTTCCGGGCACGGGCGCCGCTCTCGAGTGGGTTCAGTTCTCTCCAGGAACCGGCCTCGGCCACACAGACGGCCAGGATCTCGATGTCGACCTGAGCTTCCTGACCAACAGCGACTACACCATCGTCGCGTTGGTATCGCGGTACGGGGACACGTGGCTGAGCAACAACCAAGAAGGCAACTACTTCATCGGCGCCGGCGTTCTCACAAGCCAGAACAACAGCCTCCCCTACGGCGCGCTGCATGCCGGTTGGTACACCGATACGGACTTCCGCTTCTCGGAGTTCGGCAATGACGCCGATGCGAACGTGCCACCAAATCCGGTCGGAAGTTGGCAGGCCCAGCTCGTGACGTGCCGTTTCTCTAAACAGAACGGCCGGACGATTTACCTGGACGGCAATCTGGCCGCATTCGTTAGTGACACGACGCCACTCAATGCTGCCGACCAGGGCGCAGTGGGTCGCGGGTTCCTGAATGACCATGCGAGCAATCAGTTCTCAGGCGGCATCGCAGAGCTCCTCGTCTATTCGGAAGCGCTCGGAGACGTCGACCGTGCGGCGGTCGAGTCGTTCCTGAGAACGAAGTGGCAGGCACCCTAGCCTGGGCATCTCCAGCTCAAAAGTCCTTTTCGAGCAGCATCACGATGAACTCGCCGGGGAGCAGAGTCTCGACGAACACCGCGATCAACTCCGCAGCGATAATAATGAGCGCGCCCAAGGTCGCTCGGCTTCGAACCGGCCCGAGCTGAGCAACATCCAAAAGCGGGAGCAGAAATAGTCCGTGCCAGCGCGCCTCCGTTGAGCGCATCCGAAGGACTCCAGAACGCACTCCAGAACGCCCTATCCTCGACGACCGACTCCGCTCAAACGGGCCCGAACCAGTGGGCGTATCCATTCGTCAGGTAGATGAGCAACGCCGTAAACAACACCAGCGCGGCGCCGATTAGAGGCGCGCGCTTCAAGCGGATGCCGGCCGCAATGAAGAGCGGGAAGAGGACACTGGCATAGCGACCGGAGCTCACGTACGTGCCCGAGCCGAGAAAAGGCAGTGTGGAGCCAACGGAATAGAGAACCATCTCGGCTGGGATCGTGAATATTGCGAGCACCGTGGCAATGCCATTTAACGGCACCAGCAACATGTGCGTCGCATTCACCACGCGATCATAGAAGGGAACTCGCGGGTCGGTCGCATAGTGGATGTCGCGCCAGAGGTACGAAAAGCCGAAGCTCCGTCCCCACCCCGGCGCGCCCTGAATGGATGCGAACGCCAGCGGCGTACCAAACGCCGTCCAGTTGAAATACAGGAAGCAGCAGAGCAACAGAGGCGTAAGCAGAAACGCGAACGCGTCGCGACGAATGCGTCGTGGGTCAAACCGAATCTCTCTCAAATAGATGAGGCCGAGGATAGGCAGCAGCGCGATTCCAATGTTCCGGGTCACAGCCACGAACATGGCGAACACTGCGGCGCGCAGCCATCTGCCCTCGTACGCGCTCAAGACTGACCACGTGGACAGGGCCAGAAACAGCGATTCCGTATAGACGCAGCTGAAGAAATAAGAGAACGGATACAACGCCACGAGCCAGCAGGCACGCGTCGCGGCAGATGGGTCGGTCGTCCAGCGACTCGACAAACGGTGAATCGCCACCAGCGCGAAGCCAAAGGCCACGTTCGAGACGATCAGCCCGCCCACGTAGAATGCACGATCCGGCGCGAGGACCAGTCGCCACGGCAACGCCATGAGCGCCGAGAGGTAACTATAGAGAGGAAAGAACGCGATGTTCGACTGGGCGCCGCGATGCAAAAAGTAGCCAGGATCGACGATGCTCCAATACCACGCCGAATCGCAGCGAATCAGTCCATCGATCGGCAAGAAGTCGGGAAACGCGCGAACGATGTAGCCAGGCGAGCGCAGCGGCCGGACGCCAATGGGTGAGTTGAGCGCTGGCCAAATTTCGAGGCCGATAAAGGCGACGGCCCAGACCAGGATTCGACTCACGAGAAACGGCAAAGCCGCCTTGCGGACGTGATCGTCGTCCAGGAAGCGTGGTCTGGCGAGCTTCATGCGGCGACGGCCCTTGTCGAGCCGCGTCGCCGCTTGTTCCGATCGACCTTGAATCGAGCGAGGTCAATTCCGGCGCGGAGCATGCTCCTGAGGCGCAGCTTCGACCCGCCGACATCGCGCCACCTCAGCAGCGGCACCTCGACGAAATCACCGAACGCCAGCGCATCTGGCCCATTCAGCAGGCGCGAAAGAAGCTCGACGTCGAAAACCCAGCGCGATTGAAAGGGCGTCGCCAGGGCGCGTCGCAGCGCAGGGGTATCCAAGAATACCTTCGCGCCACACTGAGTATCATAGAACGGGTGCTCCAAAGTGATGCTCACAGCGGTTGCGAAGATGCGTCCAACCACGTGGCGAACCGCGAGCCGTTCGACCTGCGCCCCGGCGCGACGTACGCGAGAGCCCAGAACTACCCTCATACCCGTAGCACGCAGCACGCCCAGCAACCGCAACCACTCGAGGGCGAGCGGCGAGAAATCTGCATCGAGGAACCCAACGATCTCGTAGCCACTCGCCAGTCCCTGCTGCAACCCGCGGCGCACCGCCTCGGCTTTCCCGTCGTGCCTCTCGAGAATCAGCGCTCGAACGCGCGCGGGCGCCTGGGCGCTGATTTCTCGAAGCAGCGAAGCGGTGCCGTCGATCGAGCCATCGTCCACGAGCAAGACATCGACCTTCTCGGCCGAAATGAGCCGGAGCACCTCATCCGCACGGAGGCGCCGCTCCTCGTTGAAACAAGGGACGATGACTAACGCTTTCGACATAGCGCCCACGCACTGAGTCCCGGCAGAGCAACGCCATGATCGGATGCGCGCGCAGAGATGCGGCCCTCAACCACGAGCGCTGAATGAACCACTTTCGTGATCCAAGTTGGCTTGTTCCAAGTACCGAGATCCTGCGTCTCGTTCTTTGACGTGGCGAACTCCAGCGCGCGGGTCGCGACGCGCGCCAGGAGCAGACCATGAAAGAGACCGCCTTGTTTCACGTTATCGAGATCGGCGCTGCGTACGGCATCCGTAAGCTGTGCGGGCGAATAGCGGCGGAAGTGCTTTAGCCGTGCATCGTGCGGACCGTAGAGCTGCTGCCATGCCGGCACGCTCACCAGAATCCAGCCGCGCGGACGGAGACACCCGACGAGCCCGCGCAGAAACCCGACATCGTCCTCGACGTGCTCGATGACATCGAGCGCAAGCGCGAGACCAAACGGTCCCCGTGGCGTCTCGGCGGTAAATCGGCCCCCCGGATGCTGCGCTTCCAGCTCGCCAATTTGCGATATTGTATAGTTCAGATCCCAGCACGTTAGCTCAACACTGCTGCGCAGCACGGGCGCGAGCTCGCTCAGAAACCAGCCGTCTCCGGCGCCAGCATCGAGGACCGAGCCGATCTCCCCCATGGCGAGGTTGTCGACGAGCAGCCGAGCGAAGAAGTCACGACGACTGCTTTCCCACGGGTGTCGCGCAAATTGCCCGCTGGGGATTTCGACGAGGTCCATGCGATGGTCGACGTGGATGCACATCGTCGCCGGGAACTCAAAGGGATGCAAGAACGAGCTGGGGGCACCCAGCTGCGAACTGCGAGTGGTCATGACCTGCTCCCCGAAGACTGGACCAGTTGAAGCGTGAGTCCTTCAATGGGCGCTACACAACGAAGTCAGACCCCACGGCTCTCTTAGCAATCTGACGCCTATCGAGTACGAGAGAGCGAACTCAGGACTCACGCATCGAGTGGCCTGACGATGAGGGGCAGGTCACGGCGACCATCTCATTTCACCACGACGGCGAGACGCGAGACGTCGTGACGCTTCGAAACTAGAAGGCTGGCCAAGAAGCAGCGGCTGGCGACGTCCTCGTCACGCTGTTCACGATGAAGCAACGAATTACCACCCGCGCACGACCTCGTACCGCCCGGCCGTCGTATCCAACGACAGCCACGTGAACGCCCCGCGCGCGCACGAGCCGCTGTTCAAGAACAGCTGGCTCCCGTGCTCCGCGCGCGCGGCCACGTGCGTGTGCCCGGTGATCACCACATCCGCATTTCGCGCGCGCGCGAGGTGCGTCGACCAGCGCTGGAACAAGCACTTCGACGAATCGTGCTTAGGGCCTTCGCGAAAATTGTCGATTGCGTCGAAGGCTTTGTAGATGGGCCCGAGCGACAGCCGCCGCAGCCAGCCGCCGAACCACACGCCCATCTCCGAGAGCCACCGCGCGCGTCGACAGATCACGTCGTACAGGTGCCCGTGCGTGAAGAGCAGCCGCGTCGAGCCGGCCTGGATCACCAGCTCTTCCGGCGCGAGCCCGAGCTCGCCGGCGACGAAGTCGTGATTCCCGTGCACGTACGAGTAGCAGAGCCGCTGAAAGCGCTGGGCCAGCTTGGGATGCGCGCGCTGCGCCTCGCGCAGGCCGGTGACCGCGTCGCGCGGGCGGCGACAGGTGAGCGTCTCCCAGATGTCCCCGAGCAGCACGACCTTCTCGAAGTTTCCCTCGAGGTGATCGAGAAACAAGAGAAACCGCTCATCCTCGTGACCGAAGCCGTCGGTTCGATCGCCATTTCCAAGATGCAAATCCGAGATCACCGCTACGCGCATGGACTCGATTGTGTCGGGGTCAATGCACGCGCGCAATGCGGGGCCCCTTGCTGGGGTGCGCTTGAGCTGCGTCAAATGAGCCATGCGCTCGCTTGCACTCTCGCTCATCGCAACGTCCACGTTCGCCTGCGGCACGAACAATTCGAGCTCCAGCAGCAGCTCGGCCACGGGCACCCCAGGCAGCAGCACGACCGCTTCTTCGGTGGGCTCGAGCAGCGGTTCGACGAGCGCTTCGAGCTCGACCGGATCCAGCGCCTCGTCCTCGTCGGGCGCGTCCTCGGGCTCGAGCGGCACGTCGTCATCGAGCAGCACCAGCAGCAGCTCGACGGGCTCCAGCGGCGGCAGCGGCTCGTCGACCGGCGGCACCTTCGATACGAGCGCGGTCTACTTCGTGGGCACGCTCGACACGCACTTCTGCGGCTCGGACGTGATCGTCACACCCGATGCGCCGACCGATGTGAGCGTCGGCCTGCCCTGCTTCGACGTCGGCTTCTCGCTGCGCAACGACGGCAAGCTCGTCTACCTCTACACCGACGGCAACGCCGTCACGCACGTGGCGGCCTTCGTGCCCGACGCGTTCGTCTCGAGCGGCGGCACCTGGAGCTTACCTTCGAGACCTGAAGCGAACGACACGCTCATCCCCACCCCCGCCTGCGACGCGGCGGGCGGCCCGAGCGGCTTCGCGCTCGATCCCGAGACGGGCGAGACCATCTTCAACTGCCCGGGCAGCAACGACTGGGTCGACGAAGCCGGCAACCTGCGCGTGCCTGGCGCGGCACCGCTCTCGCTCGGCTACGGCGGCACCGCGCTCGCGTTCGCGCCGGGCGGCGGACTCCTCGTGTTCGCACCCGACGGCGGCGCCACGGTCGCGACCGGCTTGCCCGGCAGCTTCGAGATGGACGCCGCGCGCCCGGTGTCCGACGGCTGGAAGGTCGCGCTCGACGACGGCAGCGGAAATCGCACGCTCTTCCACGTCGACTTCACTGCGAGTGCGACCTCGCTCGGCATCTATCCCGCGTTCGACGCGGTCGAGCTCACGTCCGCCATCGATGGCGCCAACGCGCTCTACCTCTTCGGCAGCGATCCCGCGGATTCGAGCGGAGGTTCGCGCACGATCGCGCGGCTGCCGTTGAACGGCTCGAGCGCCGACGTCATCTATACGGACTTCAACGCGCCGGTCGACGACTACACGTCGACACCGCCGCACGTGTTCGCGCGCGTCGGCGTGACCGGCGGACGACTGGTCGGCGTGCACTAGGCAATCGCGAACGGCTTGAGCTCAGCCACCTGCTCCAGCAACAACGGCGGCGCGTGCAGGTACGCGGTCGTGCGCCGCTTCTGATCCACGTCGTCGTAGACGCGCTGCACCTGCTCGGGCGTGTACGCGAGCTCGCGCGCGACGTCGGCCACAGGCACGCCGTTGTTCTTCGCCCAGAGGATCAGGTCGAGCTGCTGGTACGGCACCGAAAAATAGAAGTCCTCCTGGCTCTGCTCGAGGCTGTACGTGTCGGTCGTGGGCGCGCGCGCGCAGATCTCAGGCGTCACGCCGAGGTGCCGCGCGAGCGCGTAGGTCTGCGTCTTGTACAAGCCAGCGATCGGCTTCACATCGGCGCTGCCGTCGCCGAGCTTCACGAAGAAGCCCTGGTCGTACTCCAGCCGATTCGGCGTGCCCGCGACCGCGTAGTGCAAGCGATCCGCCTGGTGGTACTCGAGCATCTTGCGCGCGCGCTGCTTGAAGTTCGTCGCGGCCACGATGCGCAGGTACGCCTCGGCGGTGAGCCGAACCTTGTGCTCCTTGCCCTGCGCGTCGCGCACCACCACGTAGAACACGTTGAGCTGCTCGGAGCTCAGCCGATCACCGTGCATGGTGATCTTCCACTTCATTCCCGGCTCGAATGCAGGAAACACCGAGCGCACCGCGGCGTCGCGCTCGGCATAGCAACCTGCGGCCTCGAGCATCGGCGCGATGTCCTGCATGTGGAACGCGATGCCCAGCTTCTCGCAGAGCGCGCGTCCGAGCTTCGTGCTCTCGGGACTCGAGTCGCGCTCGGGCAACAGCAGCCCGAACACGCGCTCCTTGCCCAGCGCGCGCACGCCGAGCGCGGCCACGCACGCCGAGTCGATGCCACCCGAGACGGCCACGACGAGCCCGCGCCGCTTCAACCGCTTGAGCACGGCCTCGCGAAGCTGCTGGGAGAGCGCTTCAGCGCGCGCCTCCAGATCGATCTCGAGCACGTTCTTGGAAAACGCCTTCATCCCGTCTCTCCCCGCGGCCTGCGCGCCGCGATGAGCCGCGCCACCTCGCGGCGCAGCACCTTGCCCACTTCGTTGCGCGGCAATGCATCCACGGCGACCACCCAGCGCGGCACGTGCGTGGGCGAGAGCTGCGCGCGACACCGCCGACGCAGCGCGTCCAGCGAAATCGAGTGGCCCGGCCGCTGCACCACCGCCGCCGCCGGCACCTCCCCTTCGACGGGATCCACGACTCCAACCACCGCCGCCTCGAGTACGCCCGGATCCGCCGCGAGCACGCTCTCAATCTGCGCCGGGCTCACACGATATCCGCCGACCTTGAGCAGCTCCTTCGCGCGATCCACGAGGAAGAAGTAGCCGTCGGCGTCGCGGTAGCCGACGTCGCCCGTGAAGAGCCAGTTCTCACGGAACGTGCGCATCTGCTCTTCCGGCGCGTCGAGGTAGCCGAGCGCCACGCCGGGCCCGCGCGCGACGAGCTCGCCCACCTGGCCATCCGGCAGCGGGTTCGCGTTCGCGTCGACCACGTACAGCTCCATGTTCTCCACGGGCACGCCGATGGAGCCTTCCTTCGTCGAGCCCTGCTCCGGCGGCAGGTAGCAGAGCCGCGCGGTGGCCTCGGTCTGGCCGTACATGACGAAGAACTTCGCGGGCCAGAACTGCGCGCGCGCCCAGCGCACCGTGTCCGTCGACATCGCGCCGCCGGCCTGGGTCACGTAGCGCAGGCTCATCGACACGCGGAACGACGGCACCGTGCGGCGCAAGAGCTCAAAGGTCGCGGGCACGCCGGAGAAGCCCGTGCAGCGCTCTTCCGACATGGCCTCCAGCACCACGCGCGGGAACATGAAGCGATCGTCGAGGTACACCGAGCCGCCGACGAGCAGGTGCGAGTGCAGCACGCTGCGCCCGTACGCGTAGCTGAGCGGCAGGATGAGCATCGCGCGGTCTTCTGCGCCCAGCGACAGGTACTTCGCGATCGCCCGAGCGTTCGCCTCCAGGTTTCCAAACGAGAGCACCACGCCCCGCGGAACTGCCGTGCTGCCGGAGGTGAAGAGCACCAACGCGGGCTCGTGCGCCTCGCGCTGCGCGGGCTCGAGGCGATCCGGAACCTCCGCGCGAAGAAGCTCGCCCGACTGGGTCATGGTCTCGAGCTGCGAGGCGCCGAACGATCCGAGCGACGCGGGCCGCGAGCCGCCGCCGACCACGATCACCTTCTCGAACCAGCGCGCCGCCGGCACCTGCGCCCAGAGCGCGCTGTCCCGCTCGCGCACGAACGCGAAGCGCGCGCCCACTTGCGCAGCCGCGGCAGCCACCGTCTCCGGCCCGCTCGAGGGACTCACCTCGCACGCGCAGCCGCCCGCAGCCTGAACGCCGAGGGCTGCCACCGCCGCCGCTGCCGAGTTGCTCAGCGAGATGAGCACGCGCTCGCCCGGCGAGATCCCCGCGGTGCGCAGGTTGGCGACGACGGCGCCCACGCGGCGCGCGAGCGCGGAGTAGCTCACGCGCGCGTGCGGCGAGTCGACTGCCGGCGCCATCGGCCGGCGCATCGCGTGACGGAAGAGCCAATCGTGGGGAGCCAGGACACTCATGCAGCCTCCACCTCCGCCGGGAAGGGGCCGGCGCGGAACGGGCGCGTCCACGCGACGCGCATCTGCTCGAGGAGCTGCCCCGTGGCCACCGCGACGAGCGCGGAGGCGTCGGACTCGCTCGCGTGACCGCCGCGCGCGAGCTTGTCCACGAGCAGCTTCACCTTGTTGGCATCGAACAAGCCGGCCTGGCGAATCGCGCTCGGCTGCAGCGCCTCGCGAGCCCAGTCGACGGCGTTCGGCCCCACGAGCCCCGAGACCACCGGCGCGCGATAGGGAAACTTTCCGCGCTGCGCGAGCACGGGCGGCAAGAGTCGCCGCCCGATTCGCCGCAGGATCCGCTTGTCGCGCAGACCGCGGAGCTTCGCGGTGTCCGGCAGTCGCGCCGCGCACTGCATCAGCCGATGATCGAGGAACGGAAAGCGCCCCTCCACGCCGTGGCCGAGCAGCACGCGGTCGCCCTGCGCCGAGAGCAGGTAGCCGGAGAGGAACGTCTGCATCTCCAGCACCTGCGCCCGCGCGAGCGCGCGAAAGCCGAGCGCACGCGTGGGGAACGCCAGCTCCGCCGAGCTCGCCGGATCCTCGTCGGCCGCGGCGAAGGCGACACCCGGCTCGAGCAAGCGCATCAAGCGCGCGCCCGCCGTCCAGCGCACGCGGTGCGAGAAGTCCCACGCATCTGGCGCATCGAGCCCGACACCGAACGACTCGCGCAGCATCCCGCTCGCGCGCGCAAACGTCCCGAGCCACGGATAGAGCCGCGACAGCAGCGACGACCACCGCGGCGAGTCCGGCTCCTGCGCCCAGCGCTGGCGGACGCTCGTTTCCTTGTAGAGGTCGTAGCCCCAGAAGATCTCGTCGGCGCCTTCGCCGGTGAGCACGACCTTCAAGCCGTGCTCGCGCACCAGGTTCGAGAGCTTGAGCAGCGGCGCCGGCGCCGCGCGCAAGAGCAACTGCTCGGCGTGCCACACCACCTCGGGCAAGGCCTCAGCCACCGCGCGCTCGTCGACCTCCACCGTCGCGTGCTCGGTGCGCAGCGCCGCCACCGCGCGCGCCTGGTGCTCGCGCTCGTCGAAGTCGCCGTTGCGGAACTTCACCGAGAACGTCTTCAGCCCGTCGCCGATCTGCAGCTTGGCGATCGCCGAGAGCAGGCTCGAGTCCAGGCCACCCGAGAGGTACGCGCCCACGGGGACGTCGGCGCGCAGCCGCAGCCGCACCGCATCGCGCAGCAGCGCCTCCACCTCGAGCTCGTCCTCGCGCGCGCTGCGGCGAACGATGTGCGCGTCGTCGAGGTCCAGCTCCCAGTAGCGCCGCAGCTCCAGCGCGCCCGACGCGAAGCGCGCGACCGTCCGCGGCGGCAGCGCGCACACGCCCTCGAAGGCGCTGCGCCCCTCGGCCGGACTCCAGAGCTGCAGCGTCTGCTTGAGTGACGCGACATCGAGCCGAGGTGTCACCAGCCCAGCGGCGAAGAGCGCCTTGGCCTCCGACGCGAACGCCAGCCCTGCACTGGTGCGCGCATAGAAGAGCGGACAGATGCCCACGCGGTCGCGCGCGAGCCAGAGCTCTCGCGTGCGCGGATCCCAGATCGCGAACGCGAACTGTCCGTTGAAGCTCTGGACGCAGTCGATGCCGTAGGCGAGGTAGCTCGCGAGCAGCACCTCGGTGTCGGAGCGGGTGCGGAACGCGTAGCCACGCGCGAGCGGCTCGCGCAGCTCCTGGTGGTTGAAGATCTCGCCGTTGAAGGTGACGGTTACTCCTGTCGCGGGATCGCGCATCGGCTGCACGCCACCCTCGAGGTCGACGATGGCGAGCCGGGTGTGGCCGAGCGCCATGCCGTCGAGGAGCAGCCCGCGCTGCGCGTCGGGGCCGCGGTGGCGCAGCGCCGCGAGCATCCGCTGCAGGGGCCGCTCGAAGCGTCCGCGCCGCTCCATGCCGCGAAGCCCCGCATCGAACGTGAACCCTGCCACGCCGCACATGGCTGAACCTCAGTTGCACACCTCAGGCCGACCGGCGCTGCCGCTTGCCCTCCACGAACGCGACCACCTTCGTCAGCGACTCGAAGTTCGCGGGCACCAGCTCTTCGTCCTCCACTTCGACGCCGAACGTGTCCTCCACGAACGCCACGAGCTGCAGCATCCCCATGGAGTCGATGATTCCCGTGCGAAGGAACGAGTCGTCGTCGCCGAAGGTCTCGACGAAGAACGACTCGCAGATGAATTTCCTCAGTTGCTCCGTCGTGCTCATGCGCGCCTTTCCCCCTCGTGCGTCAACGCGGCCTCGCCCAGGCCCGCTGCAAACTCGACGAGCGCCCGCGCGAGGCGAAGCTGGGCCGTCGCGTTCAGGTGTCCGCCGTCATCGGTGTTGCAATCGGCCAGCACCGGGACCGAGAGCCCGCGGTGCATCTGCGAAGCGGGCTGGCCCTCGGCGTCGAGCGACTCCAGCCACGCCAGATCGAAGAGCTCGGGCTCGTGCCGCCGCAGCCGCTGGTTGAGCGCCTGCCGATGGAGGTTGTCCTCGGCGCCCGCGCCAGGCCGCCCCAGCAGCCGCCGCGCCCAGGCCTTGGGTCCGCGAGGCGCCGCGGTGAGCGGCACGGTCATCAGCGCGAACCCGGTGCGCGGGTGGCGCTCGCGGAGCGCGGTGAAGATTTCGCGAATGCGGCCGAAGAGCGCGTCGATCGGCGTCTGCGCGCCCACGTCGACATAGCAGAGCTTGAAGAGCACCAGGTCCGCGTGCGCGGCGATGCCGCCGTCGGCGAGCTCACGAAGGCGCGTCAGCTTGCGGCCGGGATCGCCGTTGTGTCCCAGACGCGCGTGCACCCAGGTGCCAGGAACGAGCGCCGCCGGGTCCTCGCTCTCCACCAGCTGCAGGCGCAGATCCGGGTGCTCCGCGAACCAGTGCCCGAGGCCGGAAAGCAAGTTCGCGCCCACGGACGCGTGCGCGAAAAAGATTCGCTTCTCGCGCAAGGCAGAGAGGGCACGCCGCATGCGCGCGTCCGCACTCTCACCCGGAGCCGCGCCCCGCCCCCGCGCCGCCTGGGTCTGCATCCCCGCCCTCCATGCTCCGAGCAGGAATCTGCGAACGGTGGGTCGGCGAGGGAAGCGCCGGCCGGGTGCACCGACGCACGGGAAGCCCAAGCGCGCAGTGGCCGACGCGGTCGCGCCTTCACTCCGGGCGAACCTGGCTCCGCGTCCGGCGCGCGCCCTCGAAGGGGTACTCCCCGAGGCGCGGCAGCCAACCGATCAAGGCCACGCCTGCCAGCCCGATGACGGCGTACACCGCTCGGGTGAACGCGCCGGCATTCGAGTGCACGGCGCCGCCAAAGATGGCCGCGAGCAGGTTCCAGTTGAACAGGCCCACCAGGCCCCAATTGAGCGCGCCGAGGATGGCCAGCGCGAGCAGCACCACGCTCATTCCGCCCAGCCGCTTCATGACCCACGCCTCCTGCCCGTGGTCCACGGTGAACACTGCAGCGCAGAGACGCAATGACTACGCGTGGAGGTGGGGCGGCTGGGGCGCGAGGTAGAGCTCGAACTCGTGGAGTGCGAGCCGCGTCACCTGCTCCAGCGCGCCCGGCTCCGAGAAGAGGTGCGTCGCCCCTTCGACGACCGCGATCCGTGTCGGAGCGTGCAGGTGCCGCGCCGCCGTCCGGTTGAGCGCGAGCACCTCCGTGTCGTCGCCGCCCACGATGAGCAGGACCGGCGCGCGCACCCGACCGAGCACGGTCGCTGGCGCGAGGTCCGGTCGCCCGCCGCGTGAGACCACCGCGTGCACGCGCTCGGGCCGCTCGGCCGCGGCGGTCAGTGCCGCGGCGGCGCCCGTGCTCGCGCCAAACAACCCCAGCGGCAGGTCGCGCGTGGCGGGCTCCATCGACAGCCAGTCCACGACCTCCACCACGCGCGTCGACAGCAGCTCGATGTCGAAGCGGAGATCGCCCGTGAGCTCGTCCTCGCGCTCTTCCTCCTCGCTCAGGAGATCGACGAGCAGCGCGCCGAAGCCCGCGTCCTCGAGCGCGCGGGCCACCGCCTGGTTGCGCGGGCTGAAGCGGCTGCTCCCGCTGCCGTGAACGAAGAGCACCAGCCCTCGCGCGCCGCGTGGCACGCGCAAGAGCCCCGCGAGCCGGACGCCGCCCGCGGGCACCTTCACCTCGCTGTGCAGCGGCGTGGGCACCGTGTCGGCTGGCGCAGGCGAGCTCGCGAATGAGCGCGCATCGGAGAGGAGCTGCAGCGCCGTGGTCTCGCTCACCTCTGGAAAGTGCTCGTACGCCTCGACGACATTCTCCAGATCGGCAAGCGCGACGAGCGCGTCCACCTCGGGCTCGAGCGCCTCGCGACTGCCTCTGGCGAGCACCGGCGTTCCCAACACCACGCGCGCCGCGCCCGAATTGCGAAGGTGTCTCGCCGCCGCGCCGACCACGAGTGCCGGCGACGCACCGTCGTCGACGATGATCGCCGTTCGCCCGCGCAAGTCCGGCCCCGAGCCCTCGCCGCGATAGGTGTGCAGCCGCCGAGCGACCTCGTCCGCTTCGTGCTCGGCGAGCGACGCGAGCTCCGCGGGCTCCATGTCGAGCCGCTCGATGGCCTCGCGGTCGAGGCACAACGAGCCGCCCTCCGCCACCGCGCCCACCACACAGCTCGCGTCCCCGGGGGCGCACACGCGGCGCGCCACGAGCACGTCGAGCGGCGCGCCGAGCGCGCGCGCGACCTCCACGGCCACGGGCAGCCCGCCGCGCGGCAACGCGAAGACGATGGGCGCATCCGCGCGATAGCTCCGCAGCCTCTCGGCGAGCTGCGCGCCTGCGTCGTGCCGATCCGCGAAGCAAGCCATCAGGCACCTGCGATCACACCCAAGCTGAGGCTGCGTATCGCGAGGCCGCGAGCCAAGGCGCGCAACCCGTGCAGGCCAGCGAGCGGATGTGCGCCTCGCCGAAGGACTTGATCATTGCTCGATGCTGCACACCCTGAACGCCATGAATCGCACGCGCAAATTGTTCCTCGTCCTCGCGCTGCTGATGGGCGCCGCACCGGCGTTCGCGGCGTACCAGAGCAACAAGATCACCTGGGGCTACGTGAAGAGCATCCAGGGCCACGGCGACAACACGTCGATCACCTTGGCCACGGCCGCCGGCTCGCGAACGCTGCACTTCACGCCCGGCATGCGCACGGCGATCACCAACGACGCCGGCAAGGCCATCAAGCTCGATCAGCTCTCGCTGGGCGATTGGGTGCGCGTCGACTTCCAGTCCGATCAGCCCGGCTCGCCGCGCGAGCAAGACTGGATCATCGGCGTCGAGGATCTCAGCAAGCCTGTGCAGGTGAACTCCGCAGCCACCAGCCCCACGCAGACCAGGCCCTAGGCTCAAGTCGGAAGCGATTCGGGGATGCGAGGTGACGCATCGAGGAGGCGCGCCACCTCTTCGTCTGTGGTCTGGCTGAAGTCGAAGTACCACTCGCCGATCGCGAAGAGCGCATCGGTGGGATCCACGCAGACCACTTCGTCCGCGAGCGCGGCGAGCTCCCGCAGCGACGCGTTCGGCGCCACGGGCGTGGCGAGAACGAGCTTCTTGGGCTTCAAGCTGCGCAGGTCGCTCAGCGCCGCGCGCACCGAGCGCCCGGTGGCGATGCCGTCGTCCACGAGGATGACCGTGCGGCCGCGGGGATCCACGCGCGGTCGATCGCCGCGATACGCGCGCATTCGGCGCTGGAGCTCGAGGGTCTCGCGCTTCACGAGCGCATCGACGTACGCGCGCGTGGCGCCCGCCTCCGCTGCATCGGGCCAGTCGACGTAGCAGGTGCCGCCCTCGCCGATGGCGCCGATGGCGTACTCCTGCTGAAAGGGCGCGCCGAGCTTGCGGACGATCCACACATCGAGCGGCGCGTTCAGCGCTCGAGCGACCTCGTAGCCCACGGGCACGCCGCCGCGAGGCAGTGCGAGCACCAGGGGCGCTTCCTTCGCCAGGTGCCCGAGCCTCGCAGCGAGCTGTCGACCTGCGTCTTTTCGATCACGAAACACGCGCCGACCTCAATCCCAAAAGTGGGACGCGCGCGTCACAGGTGCCTGCTCGTCCCGCTGTCCTGCATCGCGAGACGAAGCGACGCGCCGTCCAGCTCGACCGACGTGCCCAGCGGACGGCCCACCTTCGTCAGCGTGCTCGCCAACCAGGCGCGCTTCTCCATGCTCGCCGGCTCGAGCGAGAAGCGCTTCGCGTGAAACGGCAACAGCTCGAGCGCGAGCAACCGGCCTTCCTGGCCGACGTCCACCTGGTAGAGCAGGCGCAGATCGCTCCGGAACTCTTCGTAGCCGCGGATGCCCTCGTAGTCGTTGATGAGATCGCCGCAGCCGTAGAGCACCAGCCGTCCTTGATATATCTCGATTGGCCTTGGGTGGTGCGACGAGTGCCCGTGCACCACGTCGACGCCCGCGTCAATGAGCGCGTGGGCGAACGCGCGCTCGGCCGCGCTGGGCGGGTATCCCCAGTTGTCGCCCCAGTGAATGGAGATGACGCGCACGTCACCCGAGAGCCCCTGCGCGAGTCGCGGCGCGTCCCTCGCAGAGAGCGAGGAAACGAGCGCAATCCCTGGCAGCCCCTTCTCCGCCGCCCATTCCCGCGGCACGCCGCTGTCCTCGGTGGCGATCGACCGCACCGAGAGAGCCCCACTCGAGGTCGCGACACGAACAGGCAGGAGCGCGCGCGCCAGGTCGCGTCCGGCGCCGGCGGTGCGAAGCCCTGCGCGCTCGAGGACGTCGAGCGTCTCGAGCAAGCCGTCGATGCCGAAGTCCATGACGTGGTTGTTGGCGAGCCCGCACACGTCGGGCCTCGCGATCTGGAGGCAGCCCACGTTGGCGGGGCTCATGCGGTAGTGGATTCCCTTTCCCTGCCAGAACTCACTCGAGCGCGTGACGCTGGTCTCGACGTTGATGATGCGCGCGTCGACGGCGGCTCGCGTGAACGCCTCGAGCGCGGCGCCCCACACGTGGCTTGGCGTCGCAGCGCGCGGAATGGGACCGTTCGTTCGCTCGGCCAGGACGACGTAGTCGCGCGCATCGCGGATGAAGTCCTCGTGGAGGATGGGCGAGCCCGGCGACACGAGGATCTGATCGATGCCGCGCCCCACCATCACGTCGCCGCCGAGGAGGAGCCGCATGGTTTCTCACGCGTTCAGGCCGAGCTCCACGTGCGCAGGCTCGCGGCCGAGGAGCCAGCCCAGCACCTCGAGGTAGGACACGATTCCCACCACGCGATCGTCGGCGGTCACGACGGGCACCGCACCGCGGCGCCCGTTGAACATCACATCGAGCGCGTCGGCGATCGGCCGATCCACCTCGACCGCGAGCGGATCGATGGTCATGAGCGAGATGGCGCGCTCCTCCAGCCGCTCGGGAGAGGCCTGATCGAACTCACGCAGCTCCATGCCGATGCGCGCGCGCACGTCGCGCTCGGAGATGAGACCGAGCAGCTTGTCGTCGTCGGCCACCACCGGCAGGTGCGGCACGCCTTCCTGGAGCATCAGCGCCACCACGTCGCCCACGGTCGCGGTCGAGGCCACCACGGTCGGCGTGGGCGTCATCAGCGCGCCCACGCGCACACCCGTGAGCTGTCGCTGCTGCGAGCGCTCCGCGCGCAAGCCCACGAGGAGGTCCGCATCGCTCAACGTGCCGACCACCTCGCGCTGGCTGTTCACCACCGGCAGCGCCGTTGCGCCCACGTTCGCCAGCTGCTCGAACGCGTCCTCGAGCCGATCCGACGCCTGGATCGACGCGGTGTCGCGGACCATGGCCTCGTCGGCGCGAAGCCTGGCGCGCGGTCGGTCGCCGTGGAGCAGCGCCTCGAGGAGCGACACGCGCGTGACGGCGCCCTCGAGCTTGCCGTTGATGTCCACCACGGGCAGCAGGGGCACGTCGGGACCGAGCGGGAACGAGCGCAGGCTCACCTCCTCGTCGCTCCGCAGGGGACGCGCCCCGCGGCTCATGACCTCGCTCACTCGCATGGACGCTCCAGGCCCGAGACTCCTCGCAAGCTATGGTCCGCGCGCGCCAGCCCGCACAGATCAGACCCGGCGCCCCGCGGCTCGCACGCTCCAGCGCGCAGCGTGCCCTTGCCTCTTGGTCCTCGCGCGAGGCGTTCGCATCTATGCCTTCGGGGTGTGACCCGCGAGGTGTGCGATGCGTATCGGCGACGTGATGACCCGCAGCGTGGTGAACACCGAGCCGCGGACCAGCCTGCAGGAGGCCGCGCAGATCATGCGCGCGAGCGACGTGGGGCTCTTGCCTGTCTACGAGGGCGGCGAGCTGGTGGGCGTGCTCACCGATCGCGACATCGTGGTTCGCGCGGTGGCCGAGGGCATCGAGCCGAGAGGCAAGGTCCGCGACGCGATGACCTCGCAGATCATCAGCTGCTACGACGACCTGCCGCTCTACGAGGCCGCGCGCTTGATGGGCATGCACGCGGTGCGCAGGCTGGTGGTCTTCGACCGGCGCGACCGCGTGGTGGGCATCATCTCCATCGATGACCTCGCGGCGTTCGGTGAGCCGCACGTCGCGCAGACGCTCGAGCAGATCTCCAGCCCGTCGCCCGACGGATTCTCGGGTTAGCGCTTCAGTGCAGTCGCAATCAGCGGCGCCACCGGGACGACCTTTCGCGCGACCGCGGCATCGCCCGTCTGCGGCAGGGAGTCGGTGACCGCGAGCCCGCGCACACCCAGCCGGGCCAGACGCGCGAGCGCATCGCCCGCGAACACGCCGTGCACCGCGCCCACCAGCGGCCCGCTCTCGGCGCCGTGCGCTTCCACCGCGCGTGCCGCCGCTTCAATCGTCGAGCCGGTGGTGATCATGTCGTCGATGATCACCGGCACCTTGCCCTTCACGTCGCCCACAACCCCGCGCGCCTGCACCTGGGCGCCGCCGAGCCGCGCCTTGTGCACGATGGCCGCGGGCAGCCCGAGCCGATCGGCGAAGCGCTGCGCGAGCTTCATCGCGCCGAGGTCCGGCGCGACGACCACCGCGTTGGGCGGGAGCATGGACTTCATCGCGTCGGCGAGCAGGTCTGCGGCCGTGAGCTGAATCATGGGAAACGGGAAGCAGCCCTCGACCGCGGGCTGGTGGACGTCCACGACCACGATGGCATCGAGCGGCGCCGAGCCCACCAGCCGCCCGAGCACCTGCGAGCCGAGCGCCTCGCCGGGCGCGGTGCGGCGATCCTGGCGCGCGTAGCCGAGGTACGGCGTCACGGCGATGTTCCGCGAAGCGCCCGCGCGCCGGCACGCATCCGCGATGAGCGCGAGCTCCAGCACGTGCTCGCCCACCGGATTGCCCAGCGGCTGCACGATGAAGACCTCGCCGCGCACGTCGCACGCGAGCTGGATGTGTCGCTCGCCGTCGGGGAAGCGGTCGAGCCCACAGCGCCCGAGCGGCAAGCCCGTCTCGCGGGCAAGCGCCTCGGCGAGCTGCGGGTGGGCCGAACCGGAGATGAGGGTCGCGCTCAAGTCACGCCTCCAAGAAGCGACTTCAAGCGTATGGCGAATCGGCGCCATGGGGCGGGGATTCGACGCCGGCCGCCGTTGCCGCGGCTTCCGCGCATGCCTAGCAACGAAGCGAGGGCATTCGGGCGAGGTCGGCGATGGCGCGAATCCTGGTGGCCTACGCATCGCGCTACGGCTCCACGAGGGGCATCGCCGAGGCGATCGGCCAGGCGCTCAGCGAGCAAGGCGGCGACGTGACGGTGGCTCCGGTCCGAGACATCCGGGACGTCTCGTCATTCGATGCGGTGGTGGTCGGCGCGCCGCTCTACTTCCACGGCTGGCTGCCGGAGGCGCTCGAGTTTCTCACGCGCTTCCGGCTCTCGCTGCTTGGACGGCCGCTCGCAATCTTCGGCGTGGGGCTGTCGATGCTCCACGGCGGGCCGGGCGAGGTCGTCGACGCGCGCGAGTGTGTCGAGGCAAGCCTGCGCGAGGTGCACGAGCTGCAGCCCGTGTCACTGGGCATCTTCACCGGGGTGCTGCAACCGCGGGACCACCCGTTCTTCATGCGATGGTACCTGCGTCTGCGCCGAGCGCCCGAGGGCGACTTCCGCGATTGGGATGAGATCCGGCGCTGGGCGCTGCAGCTCGACTTCCACCCTCTGCATTCGTCTCCGATTCGCGACCTGCACTCGCCGCTCAACCCTTGAGCACGCCCAGCGGCACCAGCCGCGCAACCTTGCGCGCCAGGCCCGCACGCGCGACCACGTCCACCACGCGGTCCACGTCTTTGTAGGCAAGCGGCGCTTCCTCGGCGAGCTCCGCATTCGACGGGCAGCGCACCACGATCCCGCGCGCCTCGAGCTCGCGTCGAAGCAGGTGCCCCTGCACCTGGTGCTTCGCAGAGGTTCGGCTCATCGCGCGGCCCGCACCGTGGCAGCAGCTGGCGAGCGAGATCGCCTCCGACGTATCCGCGCCCGCGAGCACGTACGACGCCGTCCCCATGCTCCCGGGGATGAACACCGGCTGTCCGACGTGTCGATAGCGCGCAGGCACCTCGTCGCGCGAGGGCCCGAACGCGCGTGTGGCGCCCTTGCGGTGCACGCAGAGCAACTCGTCGCCGTGGCGCTCGAGCTTGGCCATGTTGTGGGCCACGTCGTAGACGACGCGGAGCGTGCCCTCGTGGCGGCCGAGCACGCGCAGAAAGCACTCGCGCGCGCGCTGGGTGAGCACCTGGCGATTGCAGAACGCGAAGTTCGCAGCGGCGCACATCGCGGCGAAGTAGCCCCTCCCCTCCGGCGACGAGAGCGGCGCGCACGCGAGCTGTCGATCCGGCAGCGTGATGCCGTAGCGCGCGTGCACGGCGTCCATGGTGCGCACGTGATCGCTGCAGACCTGGTGGCCGAGCCCGCGGGAGCCGGTGTGGATGAGCACGACGAGTTGTCCCTCGAAGATTCCGAACGCGCGCGCAGCTTCGTCGTCGAGCACGGACTGCACGCGCTGCACTTCGAGGAAGTGATTTCCGCCGCCAAGCGTGCCGAGCTGATCGGCGCCGCGCTCGCGCGCGTGCAGGCTCACCTGCGCCACGTCGGCCGCCGCGAGTCGACCGTTGGCTTCGATGTGCTCGAGATCCTCGGGCTCACCGAAGCCGAGCTGATTAACCAAATAGTTACAGCCTTCGATGAGCACGTGATCGAGCTGATCGCTCGACAGCTCGAGGCGTCCGCTGCGTCCATATCCGGTGGGAACGCTGCGGCTGAGCTCGTGCACCAGCGGCTCGAGTCGCGCGCCGAGCGCGTCGGCGGAGATCGTCGACGCGAGGAGCCGCACGCCGCAGTTGATGTCGAAGCCAATTCCGCCGGGTGAGATCACGCCGTCCGGCCAGCGCGTCGCGGCCACGCCGCCCACGGGAAAGCCGTAGCCCTCGTGCATGTCCGGCATTCCGAGCGCGAACCCGACGATGCCCGGCAGCGTGCTCACGTTGATGAGCTGCTCCAGGCTGTGATCGTGCGAGAGTTGCAGCATGAGCACCGCGTCGGCCACCACGCGCACGGGCACGCGCATGTCGGCGCGCGCAGACCGCGGCAGCTCGTAGAGCGCCTCGCCCACGGGGTGCAGCTCCGGTGGATGGACGTGCGGGTCCATGGTTCTCACACATCGAGCACCAGCTCGGCGCTGCAGCGCGGACCGCTCGCGTCGACGCGCAGGCGATGGAACGTCGCGGCCTTCACCTGGGTGCGCAGCTCGCCCGGCACGCCGCCGAAGACCACCGCACGCAGCGAGGAGGTCGTGCAGCGCTCGAGGTCGAAGCGCGTGTACACGTGGCCGTGCACGTCGCCCAGGTAGATGAGCTCGTCGAGCCAGGCCACGAGGAGCGCCTCCACGTCCGGCGCCTCGAGCTCCACGACGTCGCTGCGATCGAGCAACTTCGGCAGCGACGCTCCGGCCTGGAGCTCGGCCAGCGCCGAGGCCGCTTCGACGAAGAGGCCGGGCACATCGCGCGCGCCCACGCGCAAGAGCACCTCGCCGGTGTGCGGCGCAAAGCGATACGTCCCCGGATCCTTCACCAGGTGCATGGCAGCCCTCACGGTCCTGGAGCGTGTGGCCCCTCGCGTGGCGTGGGCGTGCGCGGCGGCGTGGTGCGCTTCAGCTCGTCGACGAAGCGGCCGAGCGCCTCGGGTCGCACCCCGTGCGCCACGTCGTCAGCGCGCAGCGCGAGCGTGGCAATGGGCGTGTGCCCGGAAGCCTCTTCCATCTGGCGGAACACGCGCGCGTCGCCGTGGCCGCCCTCGGTCAGAAAGAACGCCAGCTCGGGCAGGTGCGGCCCGTAGCGCGACAGGAAGCTGCGAACCGGCGTCGACACCGACGCGTTCCAGACCGGCGTGCCCACCACCACGCGGCTGTAGAGCGTCGGCTCGGGCTCCAACGGCTCGAGCGGCCCCGTAGCGCCCCGGCCGGCCTCGAAGGCGGAGCGCAGATAGCCGAACACGCCAAGGCGCGTGCGCGGCTCGTGAAGCTCGCAGAGGTCCGCGTGCAGCTCGTATGCGAGCGCGTGCGCGAGCCAGCGGGTGTGGCCCGTCCGCGAGTAGAAGACGACCAGCGTGTCGCGCGTCGGCATGGCCGGCACCTCGTCCCTCCGGAAGCCGCGGCGCGCGACCTCCAGAGGCAACGATGTGCACGGCCTTCCGCGACGCCCTATTGCCGGCGCCGGCGCAGCAGCGCGATGGCGCCCAGCAAGAGGCCCAGCGGCGCCTCGAGGTCCGCGCCGGTGTTGCAGCCGCAGCCGCTGCTCTTGCCACCAGTGGAGCCGGTCGAGCCCAAGGTCGCGCCCGCGGCGGTGGCGCCGGCGGTGGAGCCGGTCGCGCCCGTGGTGCCGGTGGAGCCTTCGGTGCCGGTGCTCGCGCCCGTGCTTCCCGTGGAGGCGCCCGTGCTGCTGCCCGTCGTCGAGCCCGACGAGGTCGACCCGCCAGTCGAGCCGGAGCTGCTGGCCGTCGTCGAGAGCACGTTCACGCAGAGGCCGGTCGAGGTGTCGCAGACGGTCTGCGTGGGATCGGTGTTGCAGTCCGCGTCGGAGCCGCACGGGGGCAAGCAGCCACCGGTCTGGCCATCGCCGATGCCGTCGCACACCAGGCCCGCGCCGCACTGACCGGTCTGGCCGAGCGTGCACTGCGCGAGGCAGAGGCCGAACGCATCGAGGCACACCGCGCCCGCGGGGCAGCCGCAGGTGCTGCCGCCGCCGCAGAACGCGGAGCAGTAGCCGTTGGGGAAGCCGTCCTGCGCGGTGAGGCAGACCTCGCCGGTGGAGCAGTCGGTGCGCGAGGCGCAGGTCGCGCCGACGCCGCCGCCGTCGCGGATGGTCACGCAGCGGTTGAGGCAGGCCTCACAGGCCTTGCCGGTGGGGCAGTCCACGTCGGTGTTGCAGCCCGTGCCGCAGGTGTTGGTCGACGCGAGGCAGTTGTCGCCCGCAGGGCAGCCCGCGTCGGCCGCGGTGGGATCGCAGTTCTGCGCGCAGCTGCCGGCCTGGCCGTTGGCCGCGCCCTCGCAGGTGAAGCCCGTGGCGCAGTCTGTGGTCACCAGGCAGCCGAACTGGCAGGTGTTGCTGGTCGGGTCGCAGTAGCTGCCCGCGGTGCACGGCGAGGGCGAGGCGCCCGGGGTGCAGGGCATCACGCAAAACGCAGGGCCGGCGTCGAGAACGGTGCAGGTGGCGCCGCCGTCGCAGGCGATGACCGCACACGGGTCGTACGCATCGCGGCCCGCATCGAGGCCGCCGCCGTCAAAGGCGCCGGGCTGGAACTGGCCGGGGTCGTAGAGGCCGGCGTCGTTGAGCGGCAGGCCGCCGTCGGCGAGGAACACCGGGCCCGAGGCCGTGCCCGTCGTGGGGCACTTGGGCCAGGCGGTCGCGAGCGCGTTGATGTCCACCGAGCCCCAGCCGGTGGCGTCGTCGAAGCCCGCGTGCGCGGCGGGCGCGCCGGCGTCCACGGTGATGCCGTCCTGCGAGAGGTTGCCGAGGGTGACGTCGTGGAAGACCGCGGTGCCGCCCGACAGCTGTGCGGCGCCGAGCTGGTAGAGCTCGAAGTGCGGCGCGCCCACGCGGCAGCCGCCGATGGCGTCGTTCAAGAGCGCGAACACGCCCGCTGCCATGGGCGCCGCGTCGCTGGTGCCGCCCACCACATTGACCGAGCCCGGCGGGCCGTCGCAGAAGGCCACGCCAGGGTTCGGCGCGGCGTGCAGCGAGAAGTCGGGCAGGTTGCGGAACGAGGCGCTGTCGCCGAACGTCGACTGGTACGCGGGCTTGGGGAAGAGCTGGCTGATGCCGCCGCCGCCCGCGCCGCCCTGCGCGTCGCCCCAGGTCACCTCATCGCCCGCGTGGTACGCGCTGATGATGCCCGTGGAGCCGAGCTCGCTGCCGGCGTACTCGGTGCCGCCCACCGCGACCATGTACGGAATGGACGCGGGGAAGTCGACGCTCGCGCCCTGCGTGGCGTCCTGGCAATCATCCGCGCCGTTGTCGCCCGAGGCTGCGAAGAAGGCGATGCCCTCGGCGGTGCCCTGCGCGACGAGGTTGGCGTCGATGAGGTGCTCGTTGGCGTTGCCAGAGGTCTCGCTCTGGAGCTGCGCGGCCTCGCAGTTGCCGTAGCTGATGGACACCGCGGTGATGTCCGGGCGCTGGTTCACGAAGTAGCCGAAGCCCTGCACGAAGAGCTGGTCCTGGGGCGCGAGCACCATGGTGATGCCCTGCTCCAGCGGCGCGGCGATGGTCGACATCTCCGCGTCGAGCTCGAGCTCGCTCTTGTCACCCTGGCGATCCGGCTGGCTGCCCTGCAGGCCGAGGTTCACCACGTTGAACTGCGCCCAGCTGTCGGAGAGGTTGCCGTAGAACCAGCTCAGGTCGGCGGGGTCGGGCATGTTGGCGGGATCCGGAATCGGGCCGACGACGCCCACGCTCGAGAGCTGCCCGCCGATGCCCTGCTGGTGCAGCGGCACTGCGTCGTAGAAGCGGCGGAGGTCCTGCGGGCCGAGCGTGGAGAAGCCCTGGCCGAGGCTGAGGCGGCGCTTGAAATGCGCGCGGGTGTCGAGGCCAGCGAGGCTCAAGAGGTTCGCCGCCATGGCGCGCGGCAGGTGCACGGCGCCGCGGAAGGTGCGGAACTCCGGGTCGCCGCCGATGCTCACGTCGTAGAGCTGGATGCCGAAGAGCTTCTCCACCTGCGCCACCGTGCCCGTGGCGTGGAGGAGGATGCGGTCGGGGTAGCGGTCCACGCGGAGGCCGGCGCTCACCAGCGGCTGGGCCACGCTCTCGTAGATGTCGTCGGGCTGGCCGAAGCGCGCGCCGAACTCCTGCGGCGTGAGCCAGCGGCGATAGAGCGGCGAGGCCGGGTCGTGCTGGAGGGTGATGAGCTGCTCGAGCACCGCCGGGTCGCGCAGCGGCAAGCCGAACGTGAGGCCCACCTCGGCATCCGGCGACGCGCGCGTGAGCTGCGCGCCCTTCGGAACCGGAGGCGACTCGAGCTTCAGGTGGGACGGCGGCGCGGCGAGCAGCGCCAGGGCGAGCAGCGGAGCGGGAGCGAGCATGGGCTTGGCCGGGAAAAAGGCCGGCGCACTCTAGCGATCCGTTCGCCAATGCCCAACGTCGATCAGGCCACGCGGCTGTGCCGGTTCGGAATCGCAAGGCCTCTGAAAGGTTCTTGTGGATCAGGGCTTGCTGTCGCTGAGCAGCGCGCAGAGCTTCTTGAACGCCGCCCTGCCCTTCGCCGCCTTCGTGCACTGCGCGGCGAGCTCGGTCTCCGAGAACGACACGTGGACGTCCTGGTTCGCGCGCTCCCAGTCGCTGGTCCCGGGTTGAAGCTCCGAGCGCCACGCGAGCATGCGCATCGGCTCGGCAGCAGCGCGGTCGTACAGCAGCGCAAGCTCCAGCAGCGGCTCGCGCGGCACACTCCCCTTGGGCACGACCTTCCAATAGACCTGCCACGCCGAGAGGAGCGTGGACTGCCCGGGCGAGACCAGCTCCGGCCCCAGCTGCTGCGACTCCAGAAATCCCTGGAGCAGGCTCAGCCGCTCGCGGTTGGCCAGCTCGAAGAGCCAGGCCCGTGCGTCGCCCTTCAACGGCGCGTCGGTGACGAGCTTGCGCGCCTTGGCCGCGTCGCCGTCCTGGAGCGCCTGGGCGTAGTCCATCGCGCGCGCGAGCCCTTGCGAATAGCCCGCGGGATCCTTCTGCACGCGTTGCAGCACCTTCGTCACGCGCGTGGGAAAGGCCTGCTTCCACGTCCACGACGTCGCCAGGTGCGTGGCGCCCGCGGGCCAGCGCGTGGGCCCGTGCAGCTCGAGCTCGGACGCGTCGCCCTTGGGGTCGTCGAGCGCCGAGACAATCTCGCCCTTCTCCTTCCACAGCGGCACGAGCTCACACGGCAGCGGCGGCTCGTAGCCGGTGGCGGGCCGCTCGGTGACACACGCGTCGAACTTGTCGCGGGGCATGGTGCCGGTGATGTGCAGATCGGCGACGTCGTCGTGAAAGGTCCACGCCCACGTCGTCGCGGTCATGTTCGCGGCGGCGTCGCCGAAGGTCTTCTTCGCCTCTTCGGCAGAAATGAAGCGGACGATGGTCTCGGCCTGCGGCGCTTCGTCGGCGGTGTTCACGCGGATGTCGCGAAGCCTGGCGTCGAGCGTCACCACGCTCGGGCCGATGTCGAGCGTGAGCTCCGCTTCCTTCGGACCGCCCATGCAACCGGCGAGCGTCATCAAGAGCCCGAGCCAAGCCGCGCGTCGCATGCGAGCTCCGTTCTAGTGGCAATACGGCGCGTCGAAGCTGCCCGCGAGGCTGCCTGCCCCGCCGTCGTCGAGCGCGAACGTGCTGGAGAACGTGCCGATCATTTCCAGAGTGCTCGCGGAGGTGATGTTCACCGTCCCGGCGCTCGCGTTGATGGAGCCCTCGCCGTTGGCGGAGTGCGTGAGGATCGAGACCGTGACCGAGAGGTTCGCGGGAGGGCTCGCGAGGTCGTAGCTGCCGGGCTGGACGTCGCTGCCGTCGCTGGTCTCGAGCAGAACCTCCACGTCCTCGAAGTCGCTCACGGGGTACGTGCCGGTCGCGTCGGCGCAGGAGAAGGTGGGGCCGAAGAGCTTCGCGTTGAGCTTGGTGGCGACTGGATTTCCGCTCGCGTCGTGGCGCGTGAACAGGAGCTGCGCGCCGACGGGGAATCCGAGATCGCCTGTGAGCACGCTGCCGCTGGTGCCGCTCGACCCGCTCGTTCCGCTGGTCGAGCCGCTGCCGTTCGTCGTGCCGCTGGTGCTGCCCGAGCCATCGCCGTTCGTCGACGTGCCGCCGGTGGTGCCGTTCGCGGATGTCGTCGCGCCGGTCGTCGTGCCGGTGCTCGAGCTGCTGGAGCTGCTGCTGCCGCTGCAGCCCGCAACGAGCGCTGCGGAAACGAGGGCCACCGCCATTCGAGCGTTCACGCGCGACTCCTTCGGTCTCGATGAAGCATCGCACCCTGGCGAGCGGCCGAGCGAAAGATTCAAGGTCCCCTCCTCGGGGCGCCCAGCGGGCGGCTCGCCTCCCAGCAAGGCTTCTCGCGCTCGCCCGCCGTCTCCACGTTTTGCGGCATGAGCCTCAAAATCGCTTCCGCTGCGCAGTGGCCCACGGTGCTCGCGCGGCTGCGCGCGCTGGCGCCCGAGGTCTTCGACAGCGAGGGGCACATCCTGAACCTCGCGCAGGGTCGCTGGGCCAACGCGGGAAAGGGCCGCGCGATCGCCTCGCCCATCGACGGCACGCCGCTCGGCAGCTTGCCCATGCTCGATCACGAGACCGCCGTGCGAGCGGTCGAGGCCTCGGCGCGCGAGGGCGTGGGCTGGGGCAAGGTGGAGCTCGACGAGCGCCGGCGGCGCGTCTCGGCCTGCCTCGACGAGATGGAGCAGCACCGCGAGCTCCTCGCGCTGCTGCTCGTCTGGGACATCGGCAAGCCCTACCGGCAAGCGATGACGAGCGTCGATCGCTGCATCTCCGGCGTGCGCTGGTACGTGGAGCACATCGAGCGCATGCAGGGAAATCGCGCGCCGCTGGGGCTCATCTCCAACATCGCCTCGTGGAACTACCCGCTCTCCGTGCTCATGCACGCGGTGCTGGTGCAGGTGCTCGCGGGCAACGCCGTCATCGCCAAGACGCCGACCGAGGGCGGCCTGCACAGCCTCACGCTCGCCATGGCCATCGCGAAGCGCGCGGGGCTGCCGGTGTCGCTCGTCGCGGGCTCCGGCGCGAGCCTCTCGGAGGCGCTGGTGAAGCACCCGGCCATCGACTGCGTGGCCTTCGTGGGCGGCAAGTCGACGGGCAAGCCCCTCGCGTCGTGGCTGCGCGAGGGCGACAAGCGCTACATGCTCGAGATGGAGGGCGTGAACGCGTACGGCGTCTGGCAATTCAGCGATTGGAAGGGCCTCGCCTCGCAGATCCAGAAAGGCTTCGAGTACGCCAAGCAGCGCTGCACGGCCTATCCGCGCTGGGTCGTGGAGCGACGGCTGATGCCGCACTTCCTGGAGACGTACTTAGGAGTACTTTCCAAGTTGCGCGTGGGCCATCCGCTCGCGGTGAGCTCCGACAACGACGCGCTGCCCGACGTCGACTTCGCCTCGCTCATCAGCAAGAAGCAGGTGGCCGAGCTCGAGGAGAAGATCGCGGATGCCGTCTCGCGCGGCGCGGTGCCGCTCTATCGGGGAACGCTCAATCCTGCGGCGTTCATCGAGGCACAGGACCGCGCGGCCTACCTCCCGCCGGTGACGCTGCTGAGCACACCGCACAGCTGCGCGCTGTACCACAACGAGCCCTTCGGCCCGGTGGACACGCTCGTCGTCGTGGATTCGCTCGAGGAGCTCATCGCAGAGATGAACGTCTCGAATGGCTCGCTGGTGTCGTCGATTGCGTGCGACGACGCCGAGCTGGCGAAGACCATCGCCCAGGATCTGCGCGCCTTCAAGGTGGGCCACAACAAGCTGCGCTCACGCGGCGATCGCGAGGAGCTCTTCGGCGGCATTGGGCAGTCGTGGAAGGGCTGCTTCGTGGGCGGCGCGCTGCTGGTGCGCGCGGTGACCGCGGGCCAACCCGGCGAGACCTTGCCTGGTAATTATGAGGATTATCGATTTGAAGAGCGCTGGACCCGCGAGACGGAAGAGGCGCTCCAGCGCGAGGCCGAGGCGGGCGGCTGGGCGGGTCAGCCCGCGAGCCGCTGATACGCCGCGAAGACATCGTGGTCAAAGCACACCACGGTCGCGCGAAGTGAAGGCTGCGCGACCAGGCCACGCACGAGCTCATCCCACGCGGCCGCGACGGCCTTCTCGAGTGGATAGCGAAACGCGCCCGTGCTGATCGACGGGAAGGCGATACTCGCGAAGCCCTTCTCACGCGCGATCGCGAGCGAGCTCCGGTAGCAACTTCGGAGAACTTGTTCCTCGCCTCGCGTGCCACCGGACCAGCGCGGGCCGACCGTGTGGATCACGAACTTCGCGGGCAAGTTGAAACCTGGTGTGAGCTTGGCCTCACCTGGATTGCAGCCGCCGAGCTTGCGGCACGCCGCGAGCAACTCGGGGCCGGCCGCGTCGTGAATTGCGCCATCGACGCCACCACCGCCAAGGAGTGATTCGTTCGCCGCGTTCACGATGGCGTCGACGGCGAGCGTGGTGATGTCGCCCTGGATGATTTCGGGCTGGTTCATGGCCGCATTCCAGATGCGTGCGAGCGCGTTCGCAAGGCGCATTCGCTACAATCGAGCGGTGATTGACGTCCGCGCGCGCGAGCAGATCGTCTACGGCGTGTTTGGTGTCCTCGTGCTGGCGGGCGCGCTCGTCGCCTGGGATCACTTCCGCGACAAGGACCTGCGTGCAGTCACGACCGAGTGCGCCACCAACCTGCGCGGGTTCTGCCAAGCGGAGGCCGGCGCATACAAAAAGTTCCAGCGCTATCTGACGACCGTCGACGACGTGGCCGTCGGCTACGTCCCACAGCGTGGCAATCGATATACATATTATCTCGACGCCAACGGCCCGATGGAACGTCGCGATGAAAAGCGCCGCACGCCCGTCGCCGACGCGGTGATCCTCGGCCCCGACACATGGATGAACAACGGCGTCGCCTCGGTCGCCCCCGACTCTCCGCTCCCCGAGCATTTCGCCGGCGATGTCCCGCTCGGCGTCTCTGGCGAATGCCCCGCGTGCAGCATGGTCATCGCCTGCGCGGCCAACCTGCACGAGAGCCCGTCGCTCGATGTGTGGAGCGTGTCGACCGCTCCTCGCAAGCGCGCCGACGGCTCGATCATCCCGGCCTGCGAGCCATTCCACGACCGCGACGGTCTCGACGGCGCCATCCAGCGCTAAGACCCACCCGTTTCAAGGTCGTAAGAGATCATAATCGCTCAGATCCAGCCTCAAGGCGGGCGCGT